>NZ_JBACFR010000294.1:0-11012 GCF_056262345.1 Homoserinimonas sp. | reverse complement strand
CGTTGTGCGCATGACCGACGACGCTCCCGACGAACTCGAGCGCCTGCGCCGCGGCGTGCTGCGCATTGCCCGGGAGGCCGATGCCGCATCCGAGGCGCTGCCGGGGGAGAACGAGCTGGCCAGAAGGCTCGGCGTGAACCGACCTCAGGTGCGCAGGGCCCTCGCACTGCTGGAGCAGCAGGGCATTGTGCGGCGCCAGCAGGGGGCGGCCACGACCGTTGACCCCGTGGCGTTGCGGATGGGTGTGCGCCTTGAGGAGCAGACGGAACACAGCGAACTGCTTGCTCGATTGGGTTACACCCCGAGCGTCGAGCTGCTGGAATCGGCGATCGTCGACCTGCCCATGTCGCTTCGGCGCAACCTGAGCCCCCGCGTTCCCGGCCGCGCTCTTCGTGCCGTCAAGCGCTGGCGGGCGGATGGTGTGGCCGCGATGGTCGCGGAGAACCACCTGGCGCTTCGTGACGGATTCGACGGCGATGTCGACCCCGCAGCATCCGTCTTCGAGGCGGCCGCCGTGGTGTGGGGTGAGGAGCTCCTCTGGGAGATCGCAACCCCGGGCCTGCAAACGCTGGACGAGGATGCCGCGGCACGGCTTGAGCTCGAGCCAGGGTCGCCCTGCCTCACGCTCGAGATCATCGGCGTCGTGCGCAGCGGGCTTCGCGTGCTGCACGCGTTCGAGTGGCATCATCCGTCGATCGTGCGGTACTCGCTCGTGCGCACGATCCCCGAGCCCTGGCGCTGACGTTGGCGGCGCACGGCCCGCTGCCCGCGGCCCGCCGCCCGCTGCCGCTGCCCGCTGCCGCTGCCCCGCGCTGAGTGCATCCCGCCGAGGGGACCCATATGCGTGCTCACTCGCCGCGCGAAGTCTCATTTGGGACCCTTCGGCGGAGGGGGTGGAGCTCGCCTGCGTCGAGGGGGCCGAAATGCGTGCTCGGCCTGCCCGCGAAGGCTCATTTGGGACCCCTCGGGGGCTGCCGCTGGGGCCGCTCGGCGGGCCGCGAGATGCCCGAGGGTTACGCACGGCTGTCCGAGGCTTAACGCACGGATGCCCGAGGCCGAAGCCCCGGGCATCCGAATCACTGAACCGGTCTACTCGCCGAAGGCGGCGCGGCGGATCGCCTTAGCGGGGTGCTCGTCTGGCAGCTGCGGACCGTTGCCGAACACCTTTTCGCGCAGGGTTCCCGGCGCGTACTTGTCTTGCATGATGCCGCGCTGCTTGAGCACGGGGGCGACGTGGTCAACGAAGTCCTCGAAGGTGCCCGGGGAGGTCACGTACTGCACGTTGAGGCCGTCGACTCCGGCATCCTGCCAATCCTGGATGGAGTCGGCGATCTGCTCGGGCGTTCCGACGATGCGCAGGTTGCCGTACCAGCGAACGAGCTCGCCGATCGTGTAGTCGGAGCGCGGCGACATCGCGATGAGGTCCTTGACGATGCCGGTCTGGCCCTCGGGGCGCTTGGCGATCTCGAAGATCGGCTCCTTGGGGTCGTACTGGCTGAAGTCGTGCCCCAAGAAGACGCTCTGCTTGGCGAGGTTTGCCTCGATCGACTGGAACTCGGTGATCTCCTCGTGGAGGCGCTTGGCCTCTTCTTCGGTGCTGCCGACGACGAAGCCGAGGATGGCGAGCAGCTTCACGTTGTCGCGGCTGCGGCCAGCCGCCTCTGCTGCCTTGCGCACATCGTTGACGATTGGCGCGGCATCCGCTGGGGTGAGCGAGTTGATGAACAGCGCCTCGGCGTTGCGGCCAGCATAGGCACGGCCCCGCGGGGAGACGCCGGCCTGCACGAGGAACGGTGTGCGCTGCGGGCTCGGCTCGCTCAGGTGCGGGCCCACGACGTCGTAGAACGGGCCCACGTGGTTGATCTCGTGGATCTTGGCCGGGTCGCTGTACTGCTGCGTGGCCTTGTTGCGCAGAACCGCGTCGTCTTCCCAGCTTGCCTCCCAGAGCTTGTAGACAACGTCGATGAAGTCCTCGGCGCGCGCATAGCGGTCCTCATGCTCCGGCAGCCCACCGAGGCCGAGGTTGCGGCCGGCGCCGGGCAGAAAGGTGGTGACGATGTTCCACGCGATGCGGCCACGGGTGAGGTGGTCGAGCGTCGACATCTTGCGCGCGAACGTGTACGGCGGCTCCTGGAGGATGTTCTGCGTGAGCACAAAACCGAGCTCCTTTGTGGCATATGCCAACGCGGGAATGAGCTCGCCGGGGTCGTTGATGGGGAACTGCATCCCGCTCTTGACGGCCATTTCGCGCGAGTTGGAGAACGCCTCGTAGGGCGCGAGCACGTCGGCAAAGAAGAGGGTGTCAAAGTGGCCACGCTCGAGCAGCTGCGCGATGTCGACCCAGTAATTGATGTCGTTGTATTCGAGCTGGCGGGAGCCCGGCCACGCCCACATTCCCTGGTCGTGGTGCGACGCGGAGAAGATGTTGAAGGCGTTAAAGATCATGCGGTTGCGGTCGGCCATGATCATGCTCCTTCTGTGACGTTGAGCACGTGCTTGCCGATTTCGCCCGCGAGCACCTCGGTGGAGTAGGCCATGAGCTGACCCGCCTGGGCGTTGCGCAGGTGGCGCTGGATGGGCGACGACTTGAGGAATCCGGATGCTCCGCCGATGCGAACGGCCAGCTGGGCGACTTCGACCGCGATCTTGTTGGCGAGGTACTTGGAGCGGCCGAGGTTGATGAGGGCGTTGTAGTCGCCCTGGTCCGCCTGCCACAGCGTCTGGAAGACGTAGGCGCGAACGGCCTCGAGGCGCGACTGCACGTCGGCGACCTCGAACTGCACCCACTGCTGGTGCGAGAGCGGCTTGCCCATGATCATGCGGTTGGTCGTGTGGTCGACGATCGACGCGAGCGCGGCATCCGCAACTCCCAACGAGATGAGCGGCAGACCGGCGGGCACAGCGGCGAAGTCGCCGGGGCCGAGCGCACGACCACGATCCTCATGGCGCAGGAGGGTCTTGTTGAACGAGAGCAGCTGGCTGCGGGTGGCGCGCAGACCGAGCGTGTCCCAGATCGGGATGATGGTCACCGACTCGTCGGGCTTGACGGCGAAGAATGCGGGGGCGTCGTCGACGAGCACGTTGACCATGAGGTAGTCGGCCATCTCGCTGCCCGAGACGAAACGCTTGGCGCCGTCGAGCTGGTAGCCGCCCTCGACCTCGTCTGCTGCCTGCTGCGGGTTGAGAAAGCGGTTGCCGCTCGTGGGCTCGCTCAGGGCGTTAGCGAAGTGGCGACCGGCCAGGAACTCGTCGGCGTAGAAGGAACCCTTGGTCTCGGCGGTGAGCTGAGAGAGGCCGACACCGGCACCGGAGTGCATCGTCCAGATCGTCGCGACCGAAGGGTCGGCCTCGGCAAGCGTGCGTACGATCTCGCCGTAGGCGACGTAGCTCAGGCCCTCTCCGCCAACGTTTGCGGGCAGAACGGCCTTGTTGAGGCCCGCCTCGTGCAGTGCGGCGAGCGCCTCACGGGGCAGCTCGGCCTTGTCGTCACGTTCGGCTGCCTGCGCGGCAACATCCGTCGCAAGCTCGCGCACGGCGGCGATGTGTGCGGCCTCACGTTCGGTGATGGGAAAGGGGGTGGGAGAGACGGGCATTGGTGCGGTTCCTTTGTGAGCGTGGATCTGGTCTGAGATTGAGTGGTGGGGAGGGGCTTTCGGATGCTGCGGCTAGGCGATCGCGACCTGGCGGCGGCTCTTGGCCCAGCGTTGTCGTGCGGTGACGCACAGCACGAACAGCGTGGCGAGGTAGGGGAGCGCCTGATACAGCTCGACCGGCAGGCCAAGGTTCTGGGTCTGGGCGAGCAACGAGAGGGAGTTGAACACGGCAAAGAGCAGCGCTCCCGCGAGAAGCCCCCACGGCTTGAGCCGCGCGATGATCACCACGGCGAGGGCGATGAAACCGCTGCCGCCCGTCATCCCCGGCGTGAACGTGCCGATGCTCGACAGCGGGATGGATGCCCCGGCGAGGCCCGCAAAGCTGCCGGCGATGATGGCCGCGATGGTGCGGTAGCGGCGGGGCGAGATGCCGCGGGTTATGGCGACTCCCTCGTCGTCGCCGACCGCGCTGAGGCGAAGACCGAATCGGGTGTGCTTGAGCACCCACCACGACGCAGCGACCAGCGCGATGGAGAGGTAGAAGAGGATTCCGGCGTCGGCAAGACCGCGACCGATGAGGGGGATATCGGCGAGGAACGGGAGCGAGACGACGGGCTGGGTCGGCGCGCTCTGGTTGTTGCTGCCGGCGGGCGCGAGGATTTGGTAGAGGGCGATGCTGAGCCCTGCGCCCAGCAGCCCGATCGCGATTCCGACGATGATGATGTCGGCTTTGCCCCACGCGGTCGCGAAGCCGAGCACGAGGCCGAGCACGGCCCCGGCAACGATTCCCGTGAGCAGCCCTAGCCAGAAGCCGCCCGTGAGCGACCCGATCACGCCGAACACGGCGCCGACAAGCATCATGCCCTCGATGCCCACGTTGAAGCCGCCCGTGCGTTCGAGAAAGATTTCGCCCAGTCCGGCGAGCACAACGGGCGCGCACAGGGTGAGCGCTCCGGCGATCACCACGGCCCAGAAATCAAGCGGTGCCATACGTGACCTCCTCGCTGATTCTCGACGGTGAGGGGGCGGCCGTGTGCTTGACGAGCGGCGCGGCGATCACGAGAGCGGCAGCGAGAAGCAGCACTCCCTGAGCGACGGTGCCGATCGAGGCGGGGGTCGTCCCCGTGGCGATCTGCACGCCCGTCGCCCCTGTGGTGAGGGAGGCGTACACGATTCCTGCAATCACGATACCAACGGGGTGCCCGCGGCCGAGTACGGCCACGGCGATACCGGCGAAACCCACACCGGCACTCACTCCCGGCTGCAATCGTCCGTCGACGCCGGCCAGCTGCATCCATCCGGCAAGTCCGGCGGCGGCTCCCGAAACGAGCATTGTCGAGAGCACGGCCTTGGCCGGGGTGAGCCCGAGCCGCGCGGCCAAAACGGGCCGCTGCCCGTAGACGCCGATGAGAAACGCGCCTCGCCCCCGGCTCCACCACAGGGCGGGGGCGACGACGATCACCACGAGGATGACCCCGGCGTGAAGGCGGCCTGGCAGGGGCAGTTGCGGCAGCAGAAACGATTCGGGCAGCGGGGCGCTCTGCGGGGTTGCCGAGCCGGCAGGGTTACGGAGGGATGTTCGCAGCAGGTAGGTCAGCAGCAGCGCCGCGAGATAGTTGGCGAGAAGCGTGAAGAGGATCTCGTTGACTCCCCAGCGCACACGGGCAAGCCCCGGGAGCAACGCCCAGGCTGCGCCGCCGAGGGCCCCGCTGATGGCGCCGAGCAGCAGCCCGACGGCGAGCGGCACCGCGTCTCCGATCGAGAGCGCGACCACGGTGGCGACGATCGCGCCGACGATCATCTGCCCTTCGGCCCCCACCGTGATAACCCCGGCCTTAAGGGCCGCGGCAACCCCGATCGCTACGAGCACGAGCGGCGTGGCATAGGCGATGGTCTGCACAACGTTGTAGCCGGTGCCGAATGCGCCCTTGAACCAGCCGCCCAGCGCGACGCCCAGGTCGCCGCCCGAGGCCGCGACGAGCGCGGCAACGACCGCAATCGCGGTGACGGCATAGATCGCCACGATCAGCCGCGACGGCTTGCCCTCTGGCCGCAGGGCGGAGCGCAGCGCCCCGACCACACGATTCTCTTGTGTCATGCGGGCGCCTCCTCGGTGAGACCCGCCATGGCCCGGCCGACGCGGTGGGAGTCGAAGTCGGCTGTCTCGAATTCGTCGACAATGCGTCCGTGGGAGACCACCAGGATGCGGTCGGCCAGTTCGCGCACTTCGTCGACGTCGGCAGAGAGCAGCAGCACGGCGGTGCCGTTCGCGGCGGCGGTTGCGACCTCGCGGCGGATCGCCCCGGCCGCGTTCAGGTCGAGGCCCTGCGTCGGGCCGTGCAGGATCGCCACGGCCGGGGTTCCGTCGAGTTCGCGCCCGACGAGAAGCTTCTGCTGGTTGCCGCCGGAGAGCGATCCGGCCAGCGCGTGGGGGTTTCGCGGGCGCACATCATGGCGCTCTTGCAGCCCCCGGGTGAACTCGGTGATGGCTCGCCACTGCAGCACTCCGCGCCGGCTGAACTCTGGGTCTTGAAGACGCCGAACGATCGCGGAGGTCGTCACGGGGGCAGCGGGAACAACAAAGTCGCCGCGCACTTCGGGAACGTAGGCGACCCCGGCGCTGGCAGCGACATCCGCCCGTCCCGTCACGTCGACGCCATCGACGGTCACGGTGCCGCGGAGGGGGCGGATGATGGCTGCCGCGGCATCCGCCAGCACGTTCTGTCCGTTGCCAGCGACGCCGAGCACACCGACGATCTCGCCAGCCCGCACCGTGAGATCGATGTCGATGATCGCGGCGGAGCCTGCGCCGCGCGCGGTGGGGCCCGAGATGACGAGCCGGTCGCGACCGCCGCAAAAGGCTGGCCGCTGTTCGACGGCGGGCAGCTCGCCGACCATCGCTTGGACGAGCTCGGCGTCGGTGAAATCGGCAACCGGGCCGCTCAGCGTTACGACGCCGTGCGAGAGCACCGTCACGTCGTCGGCCACCTGGCGCACCTCGTCGATTCGGTGCGTAATGAGCACAACCCCGACGCCGCCGTCGGCGAGGGAGCGAACATGCTCGAAGAGTCCGCCCGATTCGTAGGGCCCGATGGCCGACGTCGGCTCATCGAGCAACAGGATGCTCGCGCCCTGGGCGAGGGCGATCGTCAGCTCACCCAGCTGGCGTTCGGCGAGGCCGAGTTCGCTCACGGGGCGGTTGATCGTGATCGCGAGGCCGGCATTCTCGGCGGTACTGCGCAACAGGCGAGATGCGTCCCGCCGGCGGGCGAGCGCGCGGGGCTGGGTGAGGATGAAGTTCTCTGCGAGGGTCATGTCGCCGATCAGGCTGAGCTGCTGGGGAACGAGGCCGATACCCTGCCGAATGGCCGCCGCTCTGCCGCCCAGCACGACCGCTTCGCCGCCGACCGTCACCACTCCTGAACTCGGCTGTTCGAGGCCCGAGAGAATCTTGATCGCGGTCGACTTGCCGGCACCGTTCTCGCCCACGAGCGCATGGATGCGCCCCGGCTCGACCGTGAAGGTGACGTCACGCAGCGCCTGGGCGTCTCCGAAATTCTTGGAGACGCCCAGGAGCGAGAGTGGGGCGCGCATGGCGTGGTGCCGGTGTATTCGTTAGCCGACGGAGGGGATGGTGACCTCGCCGCTGGCAAGCTGCGCGGCGAGCTCGGAGACGAGCGTCTCGATGTCGGAGGGCAGCTCGGGGGCGGCCTTCACGAGGTTGAAGTCGCCGAGCACCAGGCCCTTGTTGGCGATCGTCGAGGTGTAGGTGTAGTTGCCGAACTCGCCGGCAGCGATGCGCTCGACGGCCTCGGCCAGGGTGGGGGTCCAGTCGATCTTGACGACGCCGATGTTCACGGATGACGCGTCGGAGCTTGTGGCATTCGAAGCGCCGAACGTAGCCACCCCGCCTGTCTTAGCGGCAGCGATGACACCGGAGGTGAATCCCTCTGCGCCCGTGATGATGAGCTTGGCGCCCAGGTCGATCTGGGCCTTCGTGGCCTGGTTGGCAAGCTGCGGGTCTTCCCAGCTGCCCGTGAAGATGGGGGCGAGTTCTTTCGCCGCGGGGTTGGCGTCGGCGAGGCCGATCGACAGGTACTCGTACGACAGCTCGTTGAACGGCGCGAGCTCTCCGTCGACGACGGCAACGGGCGAGAGGCCAGACTTGCCGGCGACCCAGCCGCTCAGGTAGCCGACCTCCTGCGTGGCATAGGTCCAGGTCTCGACGTTGTCGGTTGCCTTGTCGAGGATGTCGACGGCTCCCGTGGCGATGAAGTTGGTCTCGGGCAGCTCTTCTGCGACCTTGAACACCGAGTCGGAGAAGCCGAGGCCCCATCCGATCACCAGGTCGTAGCCCTCTGCGCCGAACTGGCGAAAGATGGGCTCTGCATCGCTCGGGTTGTGCACCGACTCGCGGATCTGCACCTCGATGTCGCCGCTCTCGGCAAGTGCGTTGACGGCGTCGGCCGCGTACTGGTTGAAGCCACCATCGTTGGCGAGTCCGCCGAGCACGACGGCAACCTTGACGGTGTCGTCGCCCGTCGCGGACGAGTCATCCGCTGTGGTGGCGGAGCACGCAGCCAGCGAGATGAGCAGGGGTGCTGCGAGCAGAGCTAGGGGAGCGCGGAGCTTCATGGTGTCGAGCCTCTCGGATGCTGTGAACGCTGGCATCTGCTCGGCGGATTCCTGCATCGCCCACACATGTCAACAAGTTCGCTCACACTATGGGCAGCCGTGAGCGCGCCTCAAACGAGCCCGTCACACTCTGAAATAAACCTCAGCCGTGTTGAACGGATGCTGGCAAGCGACGCTCCAGAAGCAGCGTTGCGACCACTCCCACAAGGTTCACGGCGGCGAGCACCACGAACGGCAACGCGTGATCGGCGGCAAAGAGCGTCGCGAACAGAATCGGGGCGATGATCTCCGCGATGACCCACGAATACTGGAATGTCGCCAGGTAACGACCCCGCGCCGACGGGGGAGCGATCGCGGCGGCAATCGCCATCGATGACGGGGCATGCATCAGCTCTGCCACCGTAAACAGCAGGGTCGCGGCGACGAGAACGACCCAGACGGCCGGGCCGCTCGGCATCCCCTGGCCACTCAGCATCCCCTGGCCGCTCAGCATCCCCTCCTGGGGAGCGATGACGGCGAATCCGATGCACCATAGCGTCCATGCGCATCCGGCAGCCACAAGAACGCGGGTTCGTCGCAGGGGGGCGACAACCCGCACGATCACCCCGCCGAGCACGAGCACGAGCACGGCGTTGCCCACCAGCAGGGTGGAGGTGACCCAGGCCGGGCCGCCCAGAGCATCGCGCGCGAACGTGGGTAGCGCGATGGCCAGGGTGAGGGTCGACAGCGCGAAGATCACGTTGAGGCCGGTGAGGGCAACGAAGCTTCGGTCGCGCAACAGGGTGCGGTAGCCGAAACGCTCGTCGCCCTGCTCGTGCCGGGAGCTGGTCACGCGCACGGCGACGGCAATCGCTGTGCCCGCCACCGCGAAGCACACTGCCGCAGCAACGGCCACCCCGCGGAAGGCAGCATCAGAGCCGTCGGCGATCACGAGACCGGTGATCAGACCGCCGACACCGATCCCCACCGTTCGCGCGATATTCGCCCACGCGAACCAGCCATCGGTGCGGGTCGCCGCCACGATTCCGTCGACGTAATCCGAGATGAGTGTGAAGATTGACGACCAGTACAGCCGCGATCCCACGGAGCCCAGCATCGAGGCGACGAAAATGCCGATCGGCTCGTTCACCCACACGAGCGCCACATACGACGCCGCCAGAATCAGCTGCGACAGAATCACCACCCGCCGCGCAGAGAACCGGTCAACGAGCATGCCCGTCAGCGCCGGGATCGGCAGCGAAACGGCGCTCGCCGCCCCCAACAGCACCCCGAGCGTCGCGAGCGGCACATCGGTCAGCGCCAAAAAGTACACGAGGGCGAGCGGAAGAAACAGACCATTGCCGACGGATGCTACGGCGACAGCGCCGATCAGCACGGGCCCGCCCCGGCTCGGGGTAGAGGGTGCTGGGCTGGCCGCTGCCGGTGCGGTTGTTGCCGTGGGATCTGTGCTCACGGGGTCACAGCATAACCACGTCGCGGCAGCACAATGGATTCATGACGGACCACGCGATCATCGCCGACGTTGCCGCGCTGCTCGATGCCACTCAGCTTGCAACAGGTGACGCCGCGCTCGCCTTCGATCGTGACCATTCCGACGGCACAGGCCAGGGAGTGCCGATCGCCGCTGTGTTCCCCGCGAGCACAGAGCAGGTCGCCGCAGTCGTTCGTTTGGCAGCGAAACACGGTGTGCCGATCGTGCCTCAAGGCACCCGCTCAGGCCTGGCCGGCGGCGCAAACGCGGTCGACGGATGCCTGCTGCTGAGCCTCGAGCGGATGACCAGCATCCTGTCCATCGATGTGGCCGATCAGGTCGTCACGACCCAGGCCGGGGTCATAACCTTCGAGCTCGCGCGCGCCGTCGCCGAGCGGGGGCTCTTCTACCCGCCAGACCCCGGGTCGTGGGCTATCTCGACCATCGGCGGCAACATCGCCACCAACGCCGGCGGCATGCGCTGCGTCAAATACGGCGTCACGGGCGACTTCGTGCGCGAACTCACGGTCGTCCTCGCGAGTGGGGAAATCATCCGCACGGGGCATCGCACCGTCAAGGGAGTCGCGGGGCTCGACCTAACCTCCCTCATCGTCGGATCGGAGGGCACCCTCGGCGTCGTTACCGAGGCGACCCTCGCGCTGCTGCCGGCGCCGGGGGAGCCGTGTGGTGTGCTCGCCGCATTCCCGTCACCGAGCCAGGCGCTCGCCGCCGCCGACGCGATCATGGCGTCACGTCGCCGCCCCAGCATCCTCGAATATTTGGATGCCGGAACCATCGCCGCGATCTCCTCCTTTTCGCCGTCGTCCCGGCTTCCGGCCGGTGCCGGGGCCGCGCTGATCATCCAGTCCGATGAGGTTGGCCGCGCCGCCGCCGACGTTGAGGAGTACGCGGCGATTGCCCTCGCGTGCGGGGCAACGACCGTTGATATTGCCCAGGATGCTGCCGCCGTCGACGCCATCATGGAGGCGCGCAGAATGCTGCACGGCGCCATGCGCGCCGTCGCGGGGGCGAGCCTCAACGAGGATGTTTCTGTGCCGAGATCGCGCCTCGCCGAGCTGCTCGATGGCATCGCCGCGATTGGTCAGAACGCCGGCGTTGACATCTTCTCGGCTGGTCACATCGGCGACGGCAATCTGCATCCGATCATCTGCTTTGACCCCGCGGATGCGGCGGCGGTGGCGACCGCACACGACACCTACCAGCATGTGATTGGCCTGGCGATCTCCCTCGGCGGCACCGCCTCGGGAGAGCACGGGATCGGCTCGCTCAAGCGCGCCCACCTCGATGCTGAG
>NZ_JBACFR010000293.1:0-3594 GCF_056262345.1 Homoserinimonas sp. | reverse complement strand
CTCCCGCAAATGGGGGTAGCATGTCGCCTGATGTGAACGGTCACATCTAGCCGCCCCGACGCCGCATCCTCAGGATGGGAGCCGATGGAGCGGGGACTGATCCGCTGACGAAGGAGTCGCCCGGTGAGTTCATCCGAGAGTGCTGCCGATGAGACGTATGTCATCGGGGTCGACTTCGGAACGCTGAGTGGCCGGGCCGTCGTGGTTAGGGTCTCCGACGGCGAGGAACTGGGCTCCGCCACCTTCGAGTACCCCCACGCCGTGATGGACACCGTATTGGCGTCGACCGGCGAGCGGCTCGACCCCGAGTGGGCTCTGCAGGTTCCGGCCGACTACGTGGGAGTGCTCACGACCGCAGTCCCCGAGGCTGTGGCCATGGCGGGAATCGATCCGGCATCTGTAATCGGCATCGGCACCGACTTCACCGCGTCGACCCCCATGCCCGTGCTCGCCGACGGCACGCCGCTCAACGAAGTTGCCGGCTTTGAGGGCCGCCCGCACGCCTATGTGAAGCTGTGGAAGCACCATGCCGCGCAGGGGCAAGCCGACCGCATCAATGCGGTTGCGGCAGAGCGGGGTGAACCGTGGTTGCCGCGGTACGGCGGGCTGATCTCGAGTGAGTGGGAGTTCGCCAAGGGCCTGCAGGTTCTCGAAGAAGACCCCGAGGTCTATGCCCGCATGGATCACTGGGTGGAGGCAGCAGACTGGATTGTCTGGCAGCTCACGGGGCGTTATGTGCGCAACGCGTGCACCGCGGGCTACAAGGGAATCTGGCAGGACGGGGCATACCCGAGCCGCGAGTTCCTCGCCGCCCTGAACCCCGACTTCGCCGACTTTGCCGACGAGAAGGTTGCCCACGAGATTGGGCAACTGGGTGACGCTGCGGGCACCCTCACCGCCCAAGCTTCTGCCTGGACGGGGCTGCCGGAGGGCATTGCCGTCGCGGTGGGCAACGTCGACGCCCATGTCACTGCGCCGGCGGCCAAAGCTGTTGAGCCCGGTCAGATGCTGGCCATCATGGGCACGAGCACCTGCCACGTGATGAATTCGGATGCGCTGGCCGAAGTAGCGGGCATGTGCGGGGTTGTCGACGGCGGCATTGTCTCTGGTCTCTACGGCTATGAGGCGGGGCAGTCGGGCGTCGGCGATATCTTCGCCTGGTACGTGACCAACCAGGTGCCCGCCGACTACCATCGGGCCGCGCGCGAGCGTGGCCTGAGCATCCACGAGTACCTCACCGAGCTGGCGCAGGATCAGCCCGTCGGTGGACACGGTTTGCTCGCTCTCGACTGGCACTCCGGCAACCGTTCGGTGCTGGTGGACCACGAACTCAGCGGGCTCGTGCTGGGGATGACGCTCACGACTAGGCCGGAGGATATCTACCGGGCGCTGCTCGAAGCCACGGCCTTTGGCACCCGCACGATCGTTGACGCGTTCAACGCGAGCGGGATCGCCGTTCGCGAGTTCATCGCCGCAGGCGGGCTCATCCGCAATGCGTTCGTGATGCAGACCTACAGCAACGTATTGCGGATGCCGATCTCGGTGATCGCGAGCCAGCAGGGCCCCGCTCTCGGTTCGGCGATCCATGCCGCAGTTGCGGCGGGAGCGTATGCCGATGTGCGATCGGCGGGAGAGGCCATGGGTCGGGTCGACCGCAATGTATACATTCCCGACGATGCGGCAGCGGACGCCTACGACGAACTGTTCGCGGACTACACCAGGCTGCACGACTACTTTGGCCGAGGTGGCAACGACGTGATGAAGCGACTCAAGGCGCGCCGTCGGGCCGCGTGGGCTGTCGGGGTGCCCGCATGAGCCGCATGAGCCCCGAAGCCCAGGCCTCCATCGACTCGGTGCGGGCCGACGTGGCGAAGCTCCACTCCGAGCTCACCCGGTATGGACTCGTCGTATGGACGGGCGGCAATGTCAGCGGCAGAGTGCCCGGCGCCGACCTCTTCGTGATCAAGCCGAGCGGCGTCGACTACGACGACCTCACGGCGGAGAACATGATCCTCTGCGATCTCGACGGAACCGTGATTCCGGGGTCGCCCGGCAGCGACCGCAGCCCATCGAGCGACACCGCCGCCCATGCATACGTGTATCGGAATATGCCCGAGGTCGGAGGGGCCGTGCACACGCACTCGACCTATGCCACAGCGTGGGCGGCGCGGGGGGAGGCCATCCCGTGCGTGATCACCGCCCAGGCCGATGAGTTCGGCGGCGAGATACCTGTCGGGCCATTCGCGATCATCGGCGACGACTCAATTGGTCGCGGAATCGTGGCGACCCTCAGCGGTCACCGCTCGCGGGCCGTGCTCATGCAGAACCATGGTCCGTTCACGATCGGTCGGGATGCTCGGGATGCCGTCAAGGCAGCCGTCATGGTCGAGGACATTGCCCGCACCGTGCACATCGCACGGCAAGCGGGGGAGCCCATCCCGATTCCGCCGGCTGCGATCGACTCGCTCTTCGACCGCTACCAGAACGTCTACGGCCAGCCCACGGAAGGAACCGCCTGATGCCCGCGCTCTCCACCTCGCTCGACCGCTACGAGGTCTGGTTCGTCACCGGCAGCCAGAACCTTTATGGCGAGGAGACCCTCCAGCAGGTCGCCGTGCAGTCGCAGGCCATCGCCGAGGCGCTCACCGAGGCGGCCGAGGTTCCCGTCACGGTGGTGTGGAAGCCCGTGCTCAAAGAGAGCGATGCCATTCGCCGGCTGGCTCTCGAAGCGAACGCGAACGACAACGTGATCGGGCTCATTGCCTGGATGCACACGTTCAGCCCCGCCAAAATGTGGATCGCAGGTCTCGATGCCCTGCGCAAACCTCTGCTTCATCTGCACACGCAGGCCAACATTGCGCTGCCGTGGGCCGACATCGACTTCGACTTCATGAACCTCAACCAGGCGGCGCACGGCGACCGTGAGTTCGGATACATTCAGACCCGGCTGGGGGTGGCCCGCAAGACCGTGGTTGGCCATGTCAGCGACCCGCGCGTCATTGCCGAGGTGGCAACCTGGCAGCGGGCAGCATCCGGATGGGCAGCAACCCACTCGCTTAAGCTCGCCCGTTTTGGCGACAACATGCGCAACGTCGCTGTCACGGAGGGTGACAAGACCGAGGCGGAGCTGCGCTTTGGTGTGCAGGTGAACACCTGGAGCGTGAACGAGCTCGCTGAGGCGGTGAACGCGGCGTCGGAGGATGACATCGACTCCCTCGTTGCCGAGTACGAGCGCCTCTATGACGTGGCACCTGAGCTTCGCCGCGGTGGCGCTCGGCACGACTCGCTGCGGTACGGCGCCGCGACCGAAATCGGGCTGCGATCGTTTCTCGAATCGGGCGGGTTCGGTGCCTTCACGACGAGCTTTGAAGATCTGGGTGCGCTTCGCCAGTTGCCAGGGCTTGCCGTGCAGAGGCTCATGGCCGAGGGATACGGATTCGGTGCCGAGGGCGATTGGAAGACCGCGATCCTCGTGCGCACCGCCAATGTGATGGGGGCGGGGCTTGCGGGCGGCGCGAGCCTGATGGAGGACTACACCTACAACCTCGTGCCGGGCGACGAGAAGATCCTCGGTGCTCACATGCTCGAGGTGAG
>NZ_JBACFR010000292.1:0-1838 GCF_056262345.1 Homoserinimonas sp. | reverse complement strand
ATGCTCGATCTCAGCGACGGCCTCGCCAAAGATGCCGCCCGCATTGCCGTGGCGAGCGAGGTCACGTTCGACCTGTTTTCGCTGGCCCTCGGAGCCGATCCGCTCACAGCGTTCCATGGCGGGGAAGATCACTCGCTGCTGGCGACGTTCCCCGAGGGCGCTGAGCTGCCCGGCGGATTTCGCTCGATCGGCATAGTTCTGCCCGCGGGCAAGCATCCGGTACTTCTCGATGGCAATGTCATCGATGAGGGTGGGTGGGACCCGTATCGGGGCTGGGCTGGCGCTCTGGGCTAGCTTCGCGCCCACCACAGCGTCGTGTCGCCGTAGTCCTTGCCGCGGTCGAGCTCGAGCCCGGCTGGCCAGCGCGGCTCTGGGCTGCGCGAGCTGCGTTCGACCATGACGATCGCGTCGTCGGCCAGGGGCAGCGCCGCGAGCGTTTCGGCCAGCTCGTCCTCGCCGAGGTCGTAGGGCGGGTCGATAAACACGAGATCGGCCTTGCCCTTGTATCCAGCGAGAAAAGAGTTCACGGCGATGGGGGCGATCGTGATGCGCAGATTCTTGGGGCCGCGGTCGAGCACGAGCTTGGCATTACGGCGGCAGATTGCGGATGCTGCGCTGTTCTTTTCGACGAGCACCACGTCCACTGCGCCTCGGCTGGCCGCCTCAAGCCCGAGAGACCCGGATCCCGCGTAGAGGTCGAGCACCGTTGCGCCGGTGATGGCGTCTCGTGCTTCGAGAGCCGAGAAGATGGCTTCGCGCACCCTGTCGCTCGTGGGCCGGGTTCCCTTGGGGGGCACGGCGATAGCGAGCGAGCCCGCGAACCCTGAGATGATGCGCGTCATGCGCCGAGCCTACCGGCTGCGCGATGTGGCTCTGTCGGTGTCGCCCGCTACGCTCGTGGGGTGGGATCGCCTCTCGACGCCAAGCTTGCCTCCGCGCTAGGTGGCCGCACAGCTCAGTCGTTTTCGCGCAATCTGGGGCTGGAGACGGTCGGCGATCTGCTGAGCCACTATCCGCGCCGATACGCCCTGCGCGGCGAGCTCACCGAAATCACGTCGTTACCGATCGACGAGAACGTGACGATCGTGGCCGAGGTTGTGGACGTGCGCGAAAGGTCGATGCGCAATCGTCGGGGGTCGATTCTTGAGGTTCGCATCAGTGACGGCCGCGGCATCCTGTCTCTCACGTTCTTCAACCAGGCGTGGCGCGCTAAGGAACTGCGCCCTGGCACCCGGGGAATCTTCGCGGGCAAGGTGGGCGACTATCGCGGTCAGCTCCAGCTGGCCCATCCCGACTACGAGCTTTTTGATGCGGATGCCGCCGATGCCGGGTCGGAGGCGCACAGGGCGTGGGCGGTGCAGCCTGTGCCTATCTACCCCGCAACGGCGGCGGTGACCTCGTGGCAGATCCAGAAGGCCATGGGAGTGGTGCTCGATACTTTGCCCCCTCTCGACGACCCGGTGCCCGCTTCTGTGCGCGCCGAGCGCACTCTCATGGACTTTAGGGAGGCACTTGAGCTGATCCACCGCCCGCACAAGGACATCGAGTGGCGGGCAGCGCGAAAGTCGTTGCGGTTCCAGGAGGCGTTTGTCTTGCAGGCGGGCCTGCTTCAGCAGCGTGCGGTTCTCCGGGCACGCACGGCTACGCCTCGGGTGCCCAAGCCTGGCGGATTCCTGGAGCGCTTCGATGCCGCGCTGCCGTTCACTCTCACGGATGATCAGAAGACGGTCGGTGCGCAGATCGCCTCTGATATCGCCGAGCCGGTTCCGATGAATCGGCTCGTGCAGGGCGAGGTGGGCTCCGGCAAGACGCTTGTCGCCTTGCGCGCGATGCTCGCG
>NZ_JBACFR010000291.1:0-5792 GCF_056262345.1 Homoserinimonas sp. | reverse complement strand
CTTTTTAGCTGCGTTGCCTGCGACGGCTACGAATACAGCGATCGCCCGATCGCTTTGATCGGTGAGACATCCGACATTGCCTGGCGCGCCATGCTCATCGCGCAGTGGAGCGATCACCTCACGGTGTTTACGAACGGTGCGGATGCGGTGACGCCCGGCCAGGAGGAACGCTTGGTCGAGCGCGGCGTTCGCATCGAGCGCAGGCCCATTGCGGATGTTGAGGGCGACCGAGAGGGCGTCAAAGGCATCCGGCTCGTCGACGGCGATGTGATCGAGGTCTCGGGCGGTTTTGTGCGCCCCAAATGGCACGCTCAGCTGGAATGCGCTGCGTCGTTGAACCTCGATTCCGATGGCTGGGGCCTACTCACGGTGGATCGTGATGGGCGAACCAGCCACCCCGGCATCTATGCGGCCGGCGATATCACCTCACCGGGGCCGCAGCAGCTCATCGTGGCGGCGGGGGCCGGGGGACGGGTCGCGGCCACGATCAACCGGGACCTGATCGGCATTCCGACAGCGCACCGACGCTAATCCGATCGCCAGAACTCGGTCGCGCCGGTTCGCCGAGATCTGAGCAAAGCCCGCGACGCACCCGGGCTGGGGGACTGGTTCGAAATGGGTCTCGGCGTAGGGTAAAGTGGTCTCTCGGTGCCGGTCTTGACCGGAAACCATTGGGGTATGGTGTAATTGGCAACACGGCGGTTTCTGGTACCGTTGTTCTTGGTTCGAGTCCAGGTACCCCAGCCATCATGAACTCCCTGCACAGGTGCGGGGAGTTTTTTGTTGCTCCGGCGCTCAGTGCCCCGCCGCTCATGCCCCGCCGCTCAGTGTCAGTGCCCCGGCGCCTCCCCCTAATCGGGTCGAACGACTGCCTGCCTCTCTCTGCGGCCGGTCGGCAGCAAGTCCTTGTCGCCAGGGTTCGTGTCTGAAGCGCCGTATCCACTGTCGTTTCTCGACGGTTGCGGACGTTCGGGCGGACGGTCTAGTCTTAGTTAGGTAAGGGAACCCTAAGTTCCATCCATCTCGGAGAATCCGCGCTACTGCCTCGGCAGTAGAGGCCCTTTGAGACCTCACCCCCAGCGCAGGATTCCCGTGATGACCACCGCCAGCCGCACGACCGAGCCACTGAGCTCGGGTGCTCTCGTCGCGGATTCTCAGCGCGGCGGAACTCGCCTCGCTGGTATCGATCTTTCTCTGGGCTTTGGCCGCACAACGGTGGTCGATGGCGTCTCGGTCGAACTCCTTCCCGGCCGCGTCACGGCGCTCGTGGGCCCCAACGGCTCCGGCAAGTCCACTCTTCTGCGAGGTCTCGCTCGGCTCCACGCGCTACAAGCGGGCACGGTGGACCTGGGCGGAGAGGCGGGCGACCCTAAGCGTGGCGTCGCCGCATTGAGTGCGCGCGAGTTCGCCCAGGAGGTCACGCTCTTTGCGCAATCCCGCACCGCTCCTCAGGGTCTGAGCGTTCGGGAGGTCGTCGCCTTCGGGCGACACCCCTACCGCCGCCGATTCGCCGGGATGAGCGACCGTGATCGCCTCGCCGTGGATCACGCCCTGAATGCCACAGGGGTGCTGAGAATGGCCGACCGCGCGGCCGGGGAGCTCTCGGGCGGGGAGCTTCAGCGGGTCTGGCTGGCCGCCTGCCTCGCGCAGGAGACGGGCGTCGTGCTTCTTGACGAGCCGACGAACCACCTCGACCTGCGCTACCAAGTGGAGACGCTCGATCTGATCCGCGATCTTGCCGACGTTCACGGCGTTGCCGTTGGCGTGGTGCTCCATGACCTCGACCATGCCACCCAGGTTGCCGACGATCTTTTGATGATGAAGTCGGGCCGCATTCTTGCCGCTGGCGCCCCCGCCGCCGTGCTCACCGCCGAGAACATCGCCGCCGCCTACGAAATCCCGGTCGAGGTGAGTGTGGATGAGCGCACCCACCGCATCCGCATCGATCCGATCAGCAGGCACGCAGCCGCACGGCGCGCCCACCCCGAACTTCTAGTGCCATCCACCAACCGTTCTTGAGAGGACACTTCATGACGCGTACCCCCGGCCTCAGCGCCCTGGCCCTGGTGAGCATCGCCGCGCTCACGCTCACGGGCTGCGGTACAACCAATGTCGCCGCAGGCAATGACTCAGTGAGCCCTGCCGTTACCTCAGAGAGCTGCGCCGACGACACGACGGCGACCTCGACGGATTCGGTGTCGCTCACCGACAGCCTCGGCCGCACGGTTGAACTCGACAAGCCGGCCGAACGCGTCGTCGTCTTGGAATGGCAGCAGACCGAAGACCTTCTCTCGCTGTGCATCGCGCCTGTGGGGGCTGCCTCGATTGATGGCTATGCCACCTATGTCAGCGCCGAGACCCTGCCAGAGGGAGTGGCCAATGTCGGGGAGCGTGGCGAGCCCGATCTCGACGCCCTCTACGCCACAGACCCAGACCTCATCGTCATGGAGGCCTATAGCGCCGACGATGAACTGCTCAAGAAGCTCGAAGAGCGGGATGTTCCTGTGCTCGCGACGATCGGTGCCGACGGCGCCGGCCAGATCGACAACATGAAGGAGGTGTTCTCGCTCATCGGCGAGGCCACCGGCCGCAGCGAGCGTGCCGACCAGGTTCTCGCGGAGTTCGACAAGCACCTGGAGGATGCCAAGGCAGAGGTCGCTGACGCCGAGCTCGCTATCAGCGACTTCGTGTTCTTTGACGGCTGGGTTGAGAGCGGCAACGTCGTCATCCGCCCGTATGGGCAGGGTGCGCTGTTCACGGAGCTGGGTGAAGAGCTTGGCTTGACCGGCGCATGGACCGACGAAATCAACGACTCCTACGGCAGCGGCGGCGTCGACCCGGCTTACGGACTTGCCCAGACGGATATCGAAGGGCTCACCGCCGTGGGTGAAGCCAACCTCATCTACGCCAATGACGGCACCGCCGAGAACTATGTCACCGAGTTGGAGAAGAGCTCCATCTGGATGTCGCTGCCCGCCGTCAAGCAGGGCCGCGCATTCGAGTTCCCTCCCGGCGTGTGGGGTGCGGGCGGGCCGCGCTCGGGCCAACAGGCCATTGACGCGTTCGTCAGCGTGATCGTCGGGGATTGATCGCGCCACCAACCCTCTCCGTTCCCCGCCGCCAGCACAGGGCGGCGGGGGACGGCTCAGTCGACCCCCGCAGCAGACACATCGTTGGCGGGGTCGGCGTTCTCGCCGCGCTCGTCGTCGCTATCGTCGCCGTGGGTCTCTGGCATCTGACCCAGGGGACTTCGGGCATCGGCGCGGCAGACCTGCTGCGCGCTCTGCTCGGGGAGCACGTCACAGTCGGCGGAGTCTCGGCACACGACATCTTCACGGGATCTCGATTGCCGAGGCTGTTCGCCGGTATCGCGGTCGGTTTCGCCCTCGGTGTCGCGGGCGCCCTGCTGCAATCCATCACCCGCAACTCCTTGGCATCTCCCGACACCCTCGCGGTGACCGCCGGTGCCTATTTCGCTCTCACCGCCGTGGCAGCATTCGGCCTGTCGGTGCCGCTCTGGGCATCCAGTGGGGTCGCCTTCGTGGGTGGCTTGCTTGCCGCGGCAATCGTGCTCGGGCTCACAGGGCGGGCCGCTGGAACGACAACAACGCGCCTGATTCTCGCCGGATCGGCGATTGCCATGGCGCTGGATGCGGGCACGGCGATGCTGCTCATCCTGTTCAAAGAAAACACGACGGGGCTATTCGCCTGGGGCAGCGGGTCGCTCGCGCAACTCAACCTGGATGCGTCGGTGCGCGCAGCCCCCATGATCATCGCCGTGCTGCTCGTGGCCCTGCTCCTATCCCGTCGCCTGGATGTGCTCGGCCTCGGCGACGACACGGCCTCGACCCTCGGCGTTCCCGTGCGCTCGACCCGCACCCTCGCCGTGCTCTGCGCAGTGCTCCTCACGAGCACCGCAGTCACCGTCGCCGGCCCCATCGCGTTCGTGGGTCTTGGCGCGCCGGTGCTCGCCCGACTGTTGGCGCGCGCCGTGCCCGCCCTTCGCATGCATGGCTTTCTCGTGCCGACCGCGGGGCTGCTCGGCGCCGTTCTGATTCTGCTCGCCGACGCCGCGCTGCGGGCCATCCTCGGCGCTGAGGGTGCAGCCTCGATTCCCACCGGCATCCCCACCGCACTGCTCGGCGGCATCGTCATTGTCATCCTTGCCCTGCGCATGCGCGATGCCGGTGCTGCGCGCGCTATCGGCGCGGCGCGATCCACACTGCGCACCCACCGGCGCTTTCTCACGGTGTGCTGCGTGGTGACCGTGCTGCTCACGGCGGCGATTGTCATCGCCCTTCTCGCGGGGAGCCTCTGGTTGCGGCTGGGGGATATCGGCCTGTGGCTGCAGGGTGCAGCGCCGGATCTCGTGGCCCGCGCTCTCGACGAAAGAGCGCCAAGGATCGCCGCTGCGGTGCTTGCCGGAGCCGCTCTTGCCCTCGCCGGGGTCGCTGTTCAGGGCACCGTGCGCAACCCCCTCGCGGAGCCAGGGTTGCTCGGAATCCCCGCCGGTGCCGGACTTGGTGCCGTCATCGTTGTCACAACCGGTCTGGGCGGGGGCGGCCGGCCAGCGATCATCGTGATGGCCGTCCTCGCCGGGCTCGCGACCTTCGGTCTTATTACTCTGCTCTCGTGGCGAGGCGGGCTGTTGCCCGACCGGTTTGTTCTCGTGGGCATCGGCTGCGGATACGCGCTCAGCGCCGTCACCGCTTTTTTGCTTCTGCGCTCGGACCCGTGGGAGACGCCGCGCATCCTCACCTGGCTCTCTGGCACCACCTACGGGCGCTCGTTGCCAGATGTGCTTCCCGTGGCCATTGTGCTGGTCGTCGCCATTCCGCTTCTGCTCGGCATGCGCCGCGACCTCGACCTGTTGTCGATCGATGAGGATACCCCCCGCATCCTCGGCATCCGCCCGGGCAGGGCGCGGCTTTGCGTGCTTGCGCTGGGCGCAATCCTCGCCGCCGTTGCTGTTGTGGCGGTGGGGACGGTGGGCTTTGTCGGCCTCGTGGCGCCGCACCTTGCGCGCGCACTGGTGGGGGCTCGGCACGGCAGGGTGATTCCGGTGGCCATGGTGCTCGGCGGACTTCTCGTGCTCGTCGCGGATACGCTGGGCCGCACCATCATCGCCCCGTCGCATCTGCCGGCCGGGCTCATGATTGCGCTCGTCGGCGCACCCTATTTTGTCTGGCTGCTGCGCCGCTCCCGCGACTGAGCGCCGCGAGCCGAGCGCTGAGAGCCGTGCCTACGCCTCGAGGGTATTGACGACGAACTCGGCCATGGCATCCGCACCAAAGTGATCGTCAGCGGTGATCGTAACGACAGCGTCGCCAGAGAAGATGAGCAGATGGCCATAGGCCCCATGCAAACGCCAGGCCCGCCCCGGGCCGCCCCATCCGGCGAGAGCGTATCGGTCATAGTTGGGGTTCTTGCCGGCGACGACCCACTCCGAGTGCATTCCGTCGATCCAGGGTGCCGACACCAAGGAGCGCCCCGCCCAGTGGCCACGATCACGGATGAGCTGCCCGATCTTGGCCAGTTCGGAGGTTCGTAGCCACAGCCCACTGCCTGCGAGAACCCAGCCGTTCGGGCAGCGATCCCAGGTGAGGTCGGTGATGCCGAGCGGCTCGAACAGCCGCGGCCGCAAGAAGTCGGCGACGTCGCCGACCTGGCTGGCAAGAACCCGCATCGCGGTATAGGTGCTCGCGTTGGAGTACTGGAAAACCCGCCCACGGGAGGGCCGGCTCACGAACTCAAGAGCAAGATCGGGCCAGTCGGTCATCATCGTCTCCGAC
>NZ_JBACFR010000290.1:0-6084 GCF_056262345.1 Homoserinimonas sp. | reverse complement strand
CTCCCGCCCACCAAACACCACACCGCCCACTCTCGCAGCTCACTCCCGCCCGCGCTCCACCCACCACACCCGCGAGGGGTCCCACATGTGCCTTCGCGGGCACCCTCGACGACTCATTTCGGACCCCTCAGCCGGGTCTTGCTGGGCCCGCCCGCCACACCCGCGCCGCTCGCGCACCCGCCCACCACACCCGCGAGGGGTCCCACATGTGCCTTCGGGGACGCCGCGAAGGCACATTTCACGCACCTCAGCGGATGGATGCTTCCCGCAGCGGATGATGCATCCGCGAGGGGTCCCAAATGTAGCTTCGCGGGCACCCTCGACGACTCATTTGGGACCCCTCAGTCGGGTCGTGCGGGATGGGGCGGGCAGGCCGCGCGCGAGCGAGCACAAGCCAGCACGCCAGCGGGCGAACGAGCACGAGCACGAGCGAGCGCGCCAACGGGCGAACGAGCACGAGCGAGCAGGGAGCGAGCGCGGCCTCGCGGCCCGCGCGCCCGCTCACCGCGGCCCGCGCCCCCTCACTCGGGCGAAGCCTCAGTCGTGGCCGCGGGTCCCTCGCGGTAGCCCTCGTCGTAGCCGTCGCGGTAGCCCTCGTCGTAACCCTCGGAGCGTCCGGACGCTCGCGCTTCGGCGGAACCCTGCCAGAACAGGTCGCGGTCGGCGGGGCGCTGCAGGCTTCGAGCCCCCGCCCCGTCGAGGTCGGCGACCAGGTGGCCGAGCCCGCGGATGATGGCAACGGGCATGCCGCTGGTCTTGCCCTTGACCAGGTCGGCTGCGGCCGCGATCTCGTCGCCGACCGCTGGCAGGGTCACGAGGAGGGGACGGCCATGGGCATCCGTTGTTCCGCGCAGATCGTCGAACACCCGCACGCCGGCCGCGCCGATCGCGATATCGGTCTGTCCTTCGCGCCACGCGCGACCGGAGGTGTCGGAGATGATCACGCCGATGCGGGCACCCGTCGCCGCCCGCACGCCGACGCACAGCTCTCGGGCCGAAGCGTCCGGGTCGAGCGGCAGCAGCAGAACGGTGCCGTCGGGAGTGTTGCTTGAGTCGACGCCAGCGGCGGCCATCACGAGCCCCTGCCGATTCTCGACAATGCGGGTAACCCCGCCAGGGTGCTCCCGGCTCGCGACCACGCGGACCGTCTCGTCGGTGATCGCCTGTTCTCGGTCGGCGGCGGCAACGACGCGCCCCTCCGCCTTCGACACGATTTTGCTCGTCACGGCCAGGATGTCGCCGTCGGCAAGCCCGCCCTCACCGACCGCGGCCAGAATCAGCTCGACCAGGTCATCGCCGGCCGCGATCTCGGCGATGCCCGTAACCCCCAGCACGGCGACGCCTTCGACGATGGCCATCAGCGCACCAGCTTCGGCAGCACGCTGCGCCCGAATTCGTGGATCCATTCGCGCTGGTTTCGCCCCACGTTGTGCAGGTAGATGCGGTCGAATCCCAGATCCACATACTTCTGGATGGCGGCCCTGTGCACGTCTGGGTCGGCAGAAATCACCATGCGGCCGTCAAAGTCTTCTGCGCGCACCATGCGGGCAAGCTGCTCGAACTCGAACGGTGAGCGGATGTCGCTCTTAGAAAAGCGCATGCCCCCATTAGGCCACTCCCGCAGCGCATTCGCCATGGCCTGTTCGTCGGTTTCTGCCCAGCTCAGGTGCAGTCTGAGCACCTTGGGCATCGCCGAGCCGTCACGCCCCGAGGCACGCGCGCCCTCGGCAAAACGAGCAAGCAGACCGGCGACCTTGTCGACGGGTGCCCCAACGGTGATGAGACCGTCGGCGACGCGGCCCGCGCGTTTGGCCGTGACGGGTCCGGATGTTGCCACCAGAATCTGGGGGGCCACCTGCGGCATCGTCCACAGCCGCGACGATTCGAGCGTGAAGTTGGGGCCGGAATGTTTGGCGTCGCGCCCTGCGATCGACGCCGTGAACAGTTTGCTGATCACCTCGACGGCCTCGAACATCCTGCTGATGCGGTCGGCCGCCTCTGGCCAGTATGCGCCGACGACGTGCTCGTTGACGGCCTCACCGGAGCCGACCCCCAGCCAGTGCCGCCCCGGATACATCGTCGCAAGAGTGGCGGATGCCTGGGCCACGACGGCAGGATGCATGCGAAACGACGGGGTCGTTACCCCCGGCCCGAAGTCGCCCGTGGTGCGCTCGCCAATCGCCGCGAGCACGCTCCACACGAAGGACGCCTCACCCTGGGCTGGCACCCACGGCTGAAAGTGGTCTGCCGCCATGACGCCCGTGAACCCGTGCTGCTCGGCGTACGCGGCGAGCGCTACAGCCTCGGTCGGCGGGAACTGCTCCAGCATCGCGGCATAACCGATGTGCATGGCGCCGGTGCGAACCGCGCCGCTCTGGCCAGCCGGGTGCGTGGGTGCCGTCATAGGAGAATCCTGCCCCATGACCGGCACCACCGGTGCACCGAAGCGCTACTTGGAGACGGTTCCCGTCAGCGCCGCGATGGGCCGCAGGATCAGCGGCCGTGCCGCGATCCAGGCCACCGCCATCGCGACGAGGGACGCGGCGAAGAACCAGAACCCGGTCCAGCTTTCCGTGTCGCCCCCGCCGTACATGTGGTTGAGGTTGCGCAGAGCGCCCGTGGTGAGCACGAGGGTCACGTGAACGATGATGAACGCGGTGAAATAGATCATCACGGGCAGGTGCACGGCGCGGGCAACCTCTACGGGGTAGATCTTGTTGAGCTTTTCGGCGTTCTTGGGCCAGGCCCCCGACATGCGGATGCCCGTGATGATGGCCAGCGGCGCGGCAATGAAGATCGTGACGAAGTAGGCGATGAGCTGCAGGCTGTTGTAGTTGACCCAGCCGTTCTCGTGCGGCCAGTTGAGCGAGGCATACTGCAGCGCTGCGGAGATCGCGTTGGGGATGACCTCCCAGCTCGTGGGCACGACCCGCAGCCACTGGCCCGTGGCGAAGAGAAGAACGTAGAAGACGATGCCATTGAGCACCCACAGGGCATCGAGGCTGAGGTGCAGCCACAGGTCGATGCTGATCTTGGTGGGCTTGCCCTTGGTGCGGATGAGCCCCGAGTTGTTGCGCGTCCAGTGTGCGGCGGGGCGCTGGGTAGTGCGCACCTGCCATCCGGTGCGGATGATCAACAGGATAAAGAGCGAGTTGAGAAAATGCTGCCACTGCAGCCAGGCCGGAAACCCGACCGGGGTTCCCTCTGCCGGGGCGACTTCACCGGGGTAGTCGGTGAGGAACGATTGCACCTCGGGAAGGCTGCGGAGCCACTGCGCGAGCACCACAACGAGCGCGAGCACCACGAGAAGGGCGGGAATGACCCACACCAGGGGGAACCACTTGCTGCGGGCGGCGGGTTTTTTCTTGGACGTCGTCGTCGTCATAGTGGGCTCTCTCAACGGGTTCGTGCGAAGGGGAAGTGCTGTGGTGGTGTGCCGCCCCGCCATGGGGTGGGGCGGCACACTGACTGCTAATGACTAGCCGCGTGATTCCAACGCGGTGACGAGCTTGGGCACGATTTCGAAGACGTCTCCGACGATGCCGAAGTCGGCGATCTCAAAGATGGGTGCGTCTTCATCCTTGTTGATCGCCACGATGGTCTTGGCGGTCTGCATTCCTGCTCGGTGCTGGATTGCCCCCGAGATTCCCAGGGCGATGTAGAGCTGCGGCGCAACCGTGATGCCGGTCTGACCCACCTGGTAGCTGTGCGGAACGTAGCCTGAGTCGACCGCGGCGCGGGAGGCACCAACCGCCGCTCCCAGGGCATCCGCGAGCTGCTCGACGAGAACGAAGTTCTCCTTGGAGCCGAGCCCCCGTCCACCGGAAACCACCTTGGTCGCCGCGCGAAGTTCCGGCCGGGTCGAGACGACCGTCTCGTCCTTGACCGAGTCGATAACTGCGGATGCCGTGGTGTCCACGTCGATAGCCGCCGTCGTTACCTCGGCGGCCGCCGGGGCTGCTTCGCCATCGATCGCACCGAGTCGCAGCGTCACGATCGGCAGACCACCCTGCACTGTTGCCTCGACCGTGTAGCCACCGCCGAACACCGAGTGGGTTGCGACGATGGTGTCGCCGTCCGCGCGAACGCCGACGGCATCCACCAGGAGGGCGCCGCCCGTGCGCACTGCGGCGCGGCCAGCGATTTCGCGACCGTCGGGCGAGTTGGCGACGAGAACCGCTGCCGGGGAGAACTGTGCTGCGGCAGCCACGATGGCGGCGACCTGGGCGGATGCCACGGTGGTTGCGGCCGCATCCGATTCTGCGACGAAGACCTGGGCTGCCCCGAGGCGGCCAAGTTCGTCGGTGAGTGCGGCACCGGTGCCGGGGGCGACCGCGACGACCGCGACCGGTGTGCCGAGGCTCGCGGCAGCCGCGAGAACCATTCCGGCGGAGCTGCGGATCTCACCCGTGGTGGAGACCTCAATAAACGCGAGGATGTTTGACATCGTGTTGTTCTCCTTTAGATGAGGCGCTCGGCGGCGAGGAACTCAACGAGCTCGTCGACGGCGGAACCCTCGTCGATGACCTTGCGTCCTGCGGCGCGCGCGGGGCGTTCGGTTGCGGTGACTACGACAGAACGGGCGAGCCCGGGGAACCCGGAGTCGACGCCGAGGTCGGAGAGCGAAAGAACGGAGAGCGGTTTGCGCTTGGCCGTCATGATGCCCTTGAAGTTGGGGAAGCGAGCCTCTGCCGAGCTTTCGGTGATCGAGACGATGGCCGGAAGGCCTGCGTGCACCTGGCGGGTTCCACTCTCGGTCGCCTGCGTGCCGCTCACGGTCGAGCCGATCTGCAGACCGTCCACGGCAGCGAGGCAGGGGATGCCGAGGTGCTCCGCGACCATCGCGGGGATGACTCCGCCGCGTCCATCGGTCGAGGCGTCTCCCGCGACGATGAGATCGACACCGTCGATCGAGCGCACCGCGGCGGCGAGCGTTGCCGCGGTCAGGCCGGTGTCTGAACCCGAAAGCGAGTCGTCGAGCACGTGAACTGCGGAATCCGCTCCCATCGAGAGCGCCTTGCGCAGTGACGCGGTCACGGCGTCGGGGCCCATCGAGAGGACTACGACCTCTGTGCCCTTGTCAGCATCCTTCTGCTGCAGCGCAACCTCGAGGGCGCGCTCGCTGATCTCGTCGATGATGGCATCGCTTGCATCGCGGTCGACTAGACCCTGCGGTGTTAGCCGGCGTTCGCCGTAGGTGTCTGGCACCTGCTTAATCAGCACGACAATCTTCACGGAGCGCTCCTCTTTCGTCGACATCGACTTTTTGCGTCGCCCCCACGCTACCCAGCCTCCGCCAGAGTGCACGCCCCTCTGTCGAAAGTGTTCGCCGGACGAACCTATGTAGGCACAGATTCTGTGCCGACGCTCAAATTACCCTGACCTTCTCTAGTTCCGAAAGACGATCTCTCGGCACGTGGAATACGTATCTTCAGCATTACCGTCGAGCGTGGGGGGTCTACACGTTGTATTTCGAACGGGCAGATGCCGTGCCCGCTAGCATGTGCGCATGATGGGGGAACAGATGCGAGCAGAACTCGGCACTCAATCGTGAGCGGCGAATTCACCGAGCTCGTCGACATGTTTGAGCGAGCTCCGGATGCCCACGCGGTCGACCCGGAGGCCGCAGCGGCATCGCGGAAACGCCGTCGCATTGCAGGCATCGTCGCGGGGGCGACCGCGCTCGCGCTGGTCACGACCGCAAGCATCTACTCCGTCTCGGCTCTGACCTCCCCCATTCCGCTTTCCACCGCCCAACTGACCGCGCCCGACGTTGCACCAGGACCGGTCGCCGCGATGACCCTGCCGGTGAACGGCAGCAGTGCAATCGTCGTGTCGGGCGAGAATGATTTCGAAGCCTTCACCGGCAGCCGCGAGATGGTCGGCGCACTCGATGCCGACACCGCGCGACCGATCGCGAGCATCAGCAAGGTGATCACGGCGCTTGTCGTTCTCGACGCCAAGCCCCTCGGCATCGACGAGCCGGGCCCGACGATCACGTTCACCGCGGCCGATGACGACCTCTACGACAAGTACTACGTGCTCGGCGCCACGACGCACACCATGAAAAAGGGCGAGCGGATG
>NZ_JBACFR010000289.1:0-2770 GCF_056262345.1 Homoserinimonas sp. | reverse complement strand
CCTGAGGCAGCGCCGTGGGCGCAGTCAAGCACGACATGGATGCCGTCGAGACGATGCGGAAGGCTCGCCAAGAGGTGCAGCACATACCGGTCTTCTGCATCGGCGAATCGGCGGATGCGCCCGACCTCGACACCGGTGGGCGCAAGCTTGCGCTCGGTGCGGAAGGCATGCTCGATGCGGTCCTCGACCACATCGGGAAGCTTGGTGCCGCCGACGGCGAAAATCTTGATTCCGTTATCGTCGGCGGGGTTGTGCGAGGCGGAGATCATAAAGCCGAAGTCGGCCTTGATGTCTCCAATGAGAAACGCTGCTGCCGGGGTCGGAATGACACCGGCGTCAAGCACGTCGACCCCCGAGCTCGCGAGTCCTGCTGCCACAGCGGAACTGATGAACTCGCCCGAGATCCGGGGGTCACGCGCAATAACGGCGACGGGGCGACGACCAGAAGCGCGGCGGCCATCGGCCACCCGCCCCTGTCCGAGTACTACAGCTGCGGATTGAGCAAGCCCGAGAGCTAGCTCCACCGTGAGGTCCTGGTTTGCCAGGCCCCGCACGCCATCCGTGCCGAAGAGTCGAGTCGTCATCCTCGTCGCCGTTATGAAGCGCTGATTAGCGCTTCGAGAACTGCGAAGCCTTGCGGGCCTTCTTGAGACCGGCCTTCTTGCGCTCGATGACGCGGGCGTCACGCGTGAGGCATCCGGCCTTCTTGAGGAGGGGACGGTTGTTCTCGCGGTCGATCTCGTTCAGCGAACGAGCGATTGCGAGGCGAACAGCACCGGCCTGACCCGAGGGGCCACCGCCCGTGACCTTGGCAATGACGTCGTAGCTGCCGAGGAGGTCGAGCACCTTGAACGGGTCGTTGATGAGCTGCTGGTGCAGCTTGTTCGGGAAGTAGTTCTCGAGGGTGCGGCCGTTGACGACGAAAGCGCCGTTGCCGGGAACGATGCGCACGCGGGCGATTGCCTGCTTGCGGCGTCCCACGGCTGCGCCGGGAACGTTGAGAACGGCGCGGGGAGCCTTGGGGGCCTCCGACGCGGGCGTCTCGGTCGTGAAGCTCTCAGGAGCCTGGTCGATGGAGTCTGCGATCTTCGCCATGGTGTTGGGAATCCTTATTTCTTACGGCCGGCGCTACTGCGCGACCTGGCCGAGGGTGTAGGTCTTGGGCTGCTGCGCAGCGTGAGGGTGCTCGGGGCCCGCGTAGACCTTGAGCTTGGCAAGCTGAGCCCGACCGATCGAGTTCTTGGGGAGCATGCCGCGGATGGCCTTCTCGACCGCGCGCGTCGGGTGCTTCTCAAGGAGCTCGGAGTAGGTGGTAGCCGTGAGGCCGCCCGGGTAACCCGAGTGACGGTAGGCCTTCTTCTGAGCGAGCTTGGAGCCCGTCAGCGCCACCTTGTCGGCGTTGATAATGATGACGAAGTCGCCCATGTCCATGTGCGGAGCGAAGGTTGCCTTGTGCTTGCCGCGGAGAAGCGTTGCGGCGTGGCTGGCAAGACGGCCCAGCACGACGTCGGTCGCGTCGATGATGAGCCAGTCACGCTGGACATCATTGGGCGTGGGAGAAAATGTGCGAGTCACAGTAGTGCTGCTTTCTGATCGAGTGAGGTGTTCGTGAATCCCGCTCGCGTGACGAGTTGTCGGACGATGTCCGAGAACGCGCCGGTGGAGGGCTCATGATCGGATGCTGCGCACGAGACGCAGGCACCAAGGGTCTACTTTAGACCAGGCGGTCTTCGATGGCAATTCTCAGCGGACGGCACGCACGCAGCGCTTAGTCGAGAGGCTCCCGTCGAGCCCTCGTCTGTTCGGCGCGGGCGGCGAGTTCCTCGTCTGGCGGATACCCCACTTCCACGAGAGTGAGGCCTTTGGCCGGCATCACTTTGAACTCGCTGCCCCTCAGCCGCTCGTCGCGGATCTGCCCTGGACGCTCCGCCCTCAACGTCCCCTGCCCCACAGAAACACACGCACCAACGAGCGAGCGCACCATGCTGTGGCAGAAGGCGTCGGCTGTGACGGTCGCGATCAGCACTCCCGTCGAGTCCCTCACCCACGAGAACTCCTGGAGGGTGCGCACCGTCGTGGCCCCGTCCCGCGGCTTGCAGTACGCGGCCCAGTCGTGGAGCCCGCGCAGTTCATCCGCTGCCGTGTTCATCGCATCGATGTCGAGTTCAGCGGGGAACCAGACCGTCCGATGTCGCTCAAGCGGGTTGCGAAGCGCCCCGACGTCTCCGACGCGGTACTCGTAGCGCCTCCACACGGGCGAGAACCTCGCATCGAACCCGTCGGGGGCGAGCGAGCTCGACAAGACAACAACGTCGCTATCGAGGCCAGCAATGCCGTTGAGTCGACGGGCAAGGGAGGCGGGGCCGTCGACCTCCTGCGGCCGCTTGCGGCGACCATGCTTCGCGGTGTGTCCTGGCCCCCGCCTCGGGCCGGTGAGACTGCGAAGCTGCTCTTCGGTCAGGTCCACGTGGGCGACCTGACCAGTGGCGTGCACACCCGCGTCGGTGCGGCCCGCGACCACAAGCCGTGGCGCTGGGCCATGACGGCTCATCAAGACGCTCAATGATGACTCGAGTGCCCCCTGAACCGTGCGCTGTTCGGTCTGGCGCGCCCATCCTGCGAAGTCGGCGCCGTCGTAGGCAATCTGCAGACGGATGCGGACGCTGCCGTTTGATGGATGACCCTCTGCCTCGTCGGCCAGCACACGCGATTCCACGCTCCGATTCTATTGCCGACGTCCACAGCCGACTTGCCTCGCGCCTCCGCACAG
>NZ_JBACFR010000288.1:0-13078 GCF_056262345.1 Homoserinimonas sp. | reverse complement strand
ACCGTCGGCAAAGCGATCGTGGGTCTCCGGTCGGTGAATGTGGTTCGGTTCACCAAACCGGGTTTCTGGCGCATGTTCTTGCGGGGCGTGATCTTCTGGGCCTCGCTCACGATTGTGCCCATTCTCGGGGCAGTGCCGTTTTTGCTGTCGCCCCTGTGGGATCCGCAGAAGCGCGGACGAGGGTGGCTCGATCGAATGGGCGGCAACTGGCTCATTGACGCCCGGCGCGGTCTCGACCCGTTCGACACCAAGGCGATGCGCCACGCCCGTCGCCGACTCGAGAAGCCGGAGGTGGAGGCAGAGCAGCGCATGCCATCGCTGGCGACCACAACCTCCGGAGCTGTTGTCGACTTCGTGCCGGCCGGCCGCTCCCGCTCGGGCGTCGTCGCTCCCGGCGGCTATGACAACGCTGCAGAAGCCTGGGTGCCGCCGCCCATCGCAGAGATGCCTGCCGCAGCGCCAGCGCAACCGGCGCATCAGCCACGGCCGGCAGAGCAGACGGCCGCCGCATCCCGGGCCAAGCCCGGCGCAATCTTCGAGTTTGACGATGGCGCCAAGCTCCGGGTTTCAGGCTCTGGACTACTCGGCCGCGCTCCCCAGATTCCGCAGGGGGAGGCGTTCGACCATGCGATTCCCGTCGCCGACGAGACCCTCATGATCTCGAAAACGCACGCGCAGTTCGAGGTGGACGACAGCGGATGCTGGTTCACCGATCGGGGCTCAGTCAACGGTGTGGAGGTGGTGAAGCCGGGCGGTTCCACCGGCGACCTCGTGCCGTGGGAGCGCAGCCTCATCCCCTGGGGGTCAACGGTCACCCTCGGCGGTCGCACCCTCACGCTCGTACCAGATCCTCAATCGAACGGTGGTAACCGGTGAAGGTCAAGCTCTCTCTGAGGCGACAGTCCGGCTCAATGGTCGACATCGTCGTCACGGCCGATTCGACCGCGACGATCGAAGATGTCGCCCGGTCGATCGCCACGACCGACCCCATGTCGTCGAGTCGCATCTTGGCCGAAAGCCCCGTGCTCACGCTGTCGGTCGCGCCTCCGACTTCTCAGTCGATGGTCGCCCTTCATCCCGACGCGCTGATCGCCGAGGCAGAGATCGGCGCCGGCTTTATCGTCTCGGTTACGCCGCTGCAGAGTCGGGCCCATCCTGATGGGCAGACCGCGCCGGTCGCCGCAATCGTTCGGGTGCATGCAGGGCCGGATGCCGGTCGGGAGATTCCGATTTCGGCAGGCCACAGCATCGTGGGTCGCGGCAATGGCGACGTTGACCTCTCAGATCCCCTCGTCTCGAAGCGGCATGCCCGCATCGAGGTCGGCACCTCTATCGAGCTCGTCGACCTGAACTCGGCCAACGGTGTCATCGTTGATGGCGGAATGGTGCAGCGGCTTAGGGTGCTCCCTGGCCAGCTCATCACGCTCGGCGATACCAGCATCAGCATCACTCCGGTCGCCTCGCGCGACGAAGACCTCGACCCCGTGCTCGAGCGCGGTGGCGCCCTCATGTTCAACCGTTCACCGCGCGTCGAGGTGCGATACCCGGGCACGGAATACCCCTATCCCAAGGTGCCCACCGAGGCGCAGCCGCGAATGTTCCCGTGGCCCATGGTGGTCTCGCCCATCATGCTGGGATTCGCCATGTTCGCGTTCACCGGCAGGCCTTACGCGCTGCTGATGGTCGTCATGACGCCCATGATGATGTTGGCCAACTACTTCAGCGGCAAGTCGCAGACCGGCAAAAAGCTTCAGCGCGAGGTGGAGATCTACGAGGAGCAGATCGAGAACCTCGAAGACGAACTCGCAGCTCAGGTTCCCCTCGAGCAGGAGCGGCGCCGCGCAGAAGCACCCGCCGTTGCCCACATCTATGAGCAGGCGATGCAGTTGGGCCCGCTCCTCTGGACGAGACGCCCCGAGCACTGGAACTTCCTTGCTCTGCGGCTCGGACTCGGCACGGCTCGAAGCAGAAACACCATCGCTGTGCCGCAAAGCCAAGACGGCATCCCACGCTATGTGCGTCAGATCGAAAAGCTACGCAAACGGCACGAGTTCATCGACGATGTTCCCTTTGTCGAGACCTTCCCTTCTGCCGGCGCGATCGGTGTGGCGGGAACCCGAGAGGTAGCCGCCGATGTCGTGCGCGGCATTGGCGTGCAGCTGTTCGGCATGCACGCGCCCAACGAGCTGATCACGGCGGCGATCGTGCACCCGTCCTGGACGCCGGAGCTTGAGTGGATGAAGTGGCTGCCCCACACGACGAGCCCCCAGTCCCCGTTCGCGGGCATCGCTCTCGCGGATAGTCAGTCGGCGGGCACCGCTCTTCTCAACGCTCTTGAGGAGGCAATCCTCCAGCGAGAGGGTGCCCGCTCGGGTGAGCGTGGTCCCCTCAAAGACGACAAGGGATCGATGACTCTCGGTGCCGCCGTCGGTGAGGGCGTGCCCAAGGGTGGAACGCTCTCCGGCGACATGGTCATGGTGCTCTTCGTGTCGAGCGATGCCCCCGTCGATCGTCCCCGGCTCACCCAGATCATCGAGCGCGGCCCAGAATCCGGCATCTACACCGTGTTCTTCGGGCCGACGGTGGCCTCTCTCCCCGCGGGCTGCCGCACTTTTATCGACGCGACAGATGGTTTGGAGCGTGCCAGGGTCGGCTACGTGCGCTCGGGAGAGAGCTACGAGGCGGTCGAGGTTGAGGGCGTGTCTAACGCTTACGCCCAGGTCTTCGCCAAGAGGCTCGCGCCCGTGGTGGATTCCAGCTCGGTCGAGGCCGACTCCAGTGACATCCCCCGCAGCATCAACCTGCTCAGCCTTGTGGGCAGCGAGGCGGCATCCGCTCCCGGGGCGGTTCTCGAGCGATGGCGGCAGAACAACTCGATCATCGACCGCCGCGGTCTTCCGCTGCCCCGCCTCAAGCGCGCTGGCACCCTTAAGGCGTTCGTAGGCCAGGGCAGTCCGGATGCGATGACGCTTGACCTGCGAACGCAGGGGCCGCACGCCCTCGTCGGAGGCACGACGGGTTCGGGCAAGTCGGAGTTTTTGCAGGCATGGGTTTTGGGCATGGCGGCGGAGTACAGCCCAGATCGCGTCACGTTTCTCTTTGTGGACTACAAGGGCGGCTCGGCGTTTGCCGATTGTGTCGCGCTGCCTCACTGCGTCGGCCTCGTCACCGACCTGAGTCCGCACCTCGTGCGCCGCGCGCTCACGAGCCTGCGGGCAGAACTCCATCACCGCGAGCACCTCTTCAACCGCAAGAAGGCAAAGGATCTTCTCGAGCTTGAGAAGCGGCGCGACCCCGAGACCCCGCCAGCGCTCGTCCTCGTGATCGATGAGTTCGCCGCCCTTGCTGGCGAAGTCCCCGAGTTCGTCGACGGCGTGGTCGATATTGCCCAGCGCGGGCGATCGCTGGGCATCCACCTCATCATGGCCACTCAGCGCCCCGCCGGCGTGATCAAGGACAACCTGAGAGCAAACACCAACCTGCGGGTGGCCCTGCGCATGGCCGATGTCTCCGACTCAAAGGATGTGGTCGGCGACCCGGTTGCCGGCACTTTTGACCCGACGATTCCCGGCCGCGGAATCGCCAAGACCGGTCCTGGGCGGCTCGTGCCCTTCCAATCTGCCTATGCCGGTGGCTGGACAGGCGAGGTTGCAACCAAGGCCGAGGTCAAGGTCGCTGAGTTGAGGTTCGGCTCGCTCGTTCTCTGGGAGGGCGAAGTTGAGCCTGAGTCGGAGTCGCACGACGAAGACCTTGGCCCCAACGACCAGAAGCGCCTGGTGAGCAACTTTGTGCGGGCAACGGAACTCGCCGCGATCCCCGCGCCGAGGAGGCCCTGGCTCGACGACCTTTCCCAGACGGTCGATATCGTCGATCTGCCCGTGCACGGCGATTCGCAGATCCTGCTGGGCAAGGCCGATATTCCTGAACGTCAGTTGCAGGAGGCCGTCTACTACGTGCCCGATCGTGACGGGTCGATGCTCGTCTACGGCACGAGTGGATCAGGCAAGTCAACGACGCTCCGATCGATCGGAGCAGCCGCTGGCATGCGCCCCGATCTCGGTGACGTCGAGGTCTACGGCCTCGACTTCGGCTCCAGCTCGTTGCGGTCACTTGAGTCACTGCCGCATGTCGGCTCGATCATCATGGGTGACGATGCGGAGAGGGTGCAGCGTCTGCTGCGCATGATCGGCGAGGTTCTCGACAAGCGTGGTCGCCTATTCAGCGACGTCAACGCCGCGAGCATTACCGAATATCGGGAGATCACGGGGCAGCGGATGCCCCGCATCGTGCTGCTTCTCGACGGGTTCGGCCAGTTCAAGGCGGAGTGGGATGCTACATCCGCTCGCCTGCCGTTCTACAACGTCTTTATGCGCATCCTCGGTGAGGGGCGGCCGCTCGGTGTTCATGTCGTTGCGACGGCCGACCGTGCAGGAAGCGTGCCGACCTCGGTCAGCGCCAACGTGTCGAAGCGCATCGTGCTGCGACTCTCGGACGAGTCCTCGTACCAGATGCTCGGTGTGCCCAAGGATGTTCTCACGGAGCATTCGCCGGTTGGCCGAGCCATCATCGATGGGTTCGAAGCTCAGGTTGCGGTGCTCGGGGGCACGGCCAACGTCGCCGAGCAGTCGAAGGCATTCGACAAGCTGGCCGATCAGTTGCGTGCTGAGGGCGCGCGGGAGGTTCCCGAGATCGGTGCGCTGCCCACTCAGCTCGCGATCGAGTCGCTGCCGGCTGCTGTCGGCGACGAACCCGTTCTGGGTATCGCAGAAGACACTCTCGGCCCCCGAGGGTTCGAGCCCGTCGGCACCTTCTCCGTTTCGGGGCCGCCGCAGAGCGGTAAGACCAATGCTCTCAAGTGGCTCATCACCTCGATGACGCGCTTTGACCCCGAGGTCAAACTCTTCTACTTCGGCGGTCGCAGGTCGCAATTGGCGACGTATGCACCGTGGATGCGCAGCGCAACGTCGACCGATGAGGCAAAGGCCCTGGCCAAGGAACTCGTTGAGATCATTCCCGACGAGTCGATTCCGGGTCGCATCATGGTGGTCATCGAGAACGTGACTCAGTTTGCCGATTCCGACGCCGAGAGGCCCCTCAAGGAGCTCTTCCAGGCAATCAACCGAAGCGATCACTTCCTCGTTGGCGACGCCGATGTTTCGCTTCTCTCCAGCGGCTTCGGGTTCGTCGGTGACTTCAAGGCCGGCCGCAAAGGCATCGTGCTCAAGCCGGATGCCTACGACGGTGACTCGCTCTTTAAGGTTCCGTTCCCCAAGGTCAAGCGAAGCGACTTCCCCGCAGGACGAGGCATCTTTGTGCAGAACGGTCGCCTCGTGACGGTGCAGTTGCCCCACCTGGACTAAAACCGGGAGGCATGGGCAGGCATGGGGAGCACTCCCCATTGAGTGTCGGCGACGGGTCACGATAGCTTGTAGCTCGATGGTCCACCGTTCGGGCCACTATCGGAAACGAAGAAGGGGTCCAACCATGGCAGATTTCGGAGCATCCTACGGCGCGATGGAAGCGATGTCGAACCAGCTCAGCACGGCTCGTGAAGACATCCAGACGCAGCTCGACAACCTCAAGACGGCGGTCGACGACCTCCTCGGCAGCGACTTCAAGACGCAGCACGCATCCGGCAAGTTCGGTGAGGGCTACGGCGAGCTGACGACGGGTCTCAAGACGGCGACCGACGGCATTGGCGACATGGGTGAAGCGCTCAAGGGAATGATGCAGGCAATCCAGGAGCTCGACTCCAAGATGGCCGGCTCCTAAGCACTAACAGCAGCACGAGAGGGCCAGCGCAATGCTGGCCCTCTCGCAATCCCAACGAAACGAAAGGATGCCTGCAATGGGCGATGGGGTACTCATCAAGTACGACGAGCTCAAGGGCGTCGACGATGCGCTCAAGGCAATCGTCGAAGAGCTCAAGCAGGCGTCAAAGCGCACAGATGAACTTGAGCAGGCAATCGGCAAGCCGTTCGGCAAAAGCAAGCTGAAGGATGCCGCTCACGATTTTGAAGGCGGATGGGACGACCGCCGCAACGCCCTCCTCGAAGACATAGAGAAGGTCCAGCAGCACGTCGCGGGCGTGCTCGAAGGATTCGAGCAGTGGGATACCGACACCTCAAAAGAAATGTCCTCGGCCTCTTAGGCCACCGCTGAGACGCTGGAGAAAGAGACCATGGACGCTTCGCCCAAGGGCCGCGAGATCACGACTCTCGACGGTGACGCTGGCACGATCATCTCGCGCGGCACCACAATCACCGAGCTCGGTGACCAGATGATCTCATCGGCAGCTCTGCTGAAGAGCATCGCTGACGGCGCTTCGGGGCAAAAGGGCCTCGCGGTCGAGAAGCTCCAAGAGGTCGTGGGCGACTGCCATGCGGAGCTCAAGCTCGCCGGCGAACGGTACAAGCCTTCAGGGCCCGTCCTCGTGGCCTATGGGCAGGCAGTGTGCGACCTTCAGCCGCTGATCAAGACCGCCGTCCAAAACTGTGAGACGGAGTGGCAGACGGTCACAACGAAGCGCAATGCCATCTGGGAAGCCCAGGCCGATTTCTATCCCACTCCCGCCGATGATGCTCCGGATGATGCCAAGACTCCGGCGGAGCAGCGCCAGGAGGCAGTCGGCGACGCGCAGGACGCCGCAGACGATGCCTACGACGCGTGGAGAGAAGACGCAGACGTCTTCGACGTCCACTACGACTCGTGGGAGAAGGCGTTCAACCTCGCCGCCACCGGCCTCACGGAGGCCAACGACGGCAAGATCAAAGACTCTAAGTGGGACAACCTCGACGGGTTCGTTGCAGGGGCGCTCGAAGTGCTCAAGTGGGTCGGGCTTGGTCTCGCAATCCTCGGTGTCATCATCGGTGGCCCGTTCATCGCCGCACTCGCTGCGATCGCTGCTATTGCGACGTTGCTCCTCACGCTTTACTCGTTCGCCCGCGGGAACTCCACTGTCGGGGACCTCGTGTTCGCCGTAATCGGCGTCATACCTTTCGGCAGCCTGGGCAAACTGTTTAATGGCAACAAGATGGGTTTCTTGGATGACATGGCAGGGGGGCTGCTGAAGCATTCGAGCAGGGTTGACATTGTCAGTGATCTTGGCCGTATCGGCCGGATGCCAGGAGGATTCGCCACCGGATTCGGTCGAGCGAACGGGTTCTTCCCGGGGATCTGGCGGGGAGCCCGCGGCGGGGTGATGCAGTGGGCTGGGCCCAATGGGGCTGGTCCAGCCAACATGCTTTCGCGCCTTATGACGGGCCAAAACCTCTCTCACTGGGGGGACGACGGCATTAGTGGACTGGGCGTGCTTGGCAGCGTGTGGGGCGACGGGGGAGTCAAGACCGTATTCGGAATCCCCGATACCCTCGCTGACCTCCACAACGATTGGTTCCCGTCGCCCGAGCTGGAACAGCCCATGTTCGGTTCGCCGAAGCGCTAACGTGAAATGAGCAGTCGGCCCGACCACATCCGTGGTCAGGCGTCGCAATCCGGAGGGAACAGCAGGCCACGATGTCCAGTCTCAAAGCCGAGCTCATGGGGGAGCATCTCCCTGAGTTCACCCTCGTCCTTCCCAACGGTTGGGAGCGCAGGGCCCCTAGCGACGAGGTCCGCGATGAGATGCTCGCCGCAGCCAAGCGCCGACTCATGCAGGCTCACCGCCCGGACCTCTACGGTCAGACCACGGCGCTGATCAACAAGCTGTTTGCTGAGATGCGTCGCGTTGAGACGGTCGCCTTCTTCGGGCCAGCAGCCAGTGCTCCCGACGAGGCTTTCCTCCCCGCGACGCTGACGGCATCCCTGCAACGCGGTCAAGATGGAGAGTCGCTCGACCAGTCGATTGCCCAACTCATCCGCAGCGAAGGAGCCACACCGCTCGGAGACGACAAGCGCTTCCTTCGGTGGGAGCAGGACGCGGTGGAGAACGTCGACGGCACGCGTGTTGCGACGACCACAGTCGTGTATTTCACCCCGGTGCCAGGGACCGGCCGCACGCGAGCGTTGCGCTTTACCCTCGTCCTCACTCATGACCCGGCGCAGGAGGGTGATGAAGAATTCACCACGGGCCTCAAGCGAGTATTTGACGCTCATCTCTCGACGTTTGCGTGGGTGACGGCATGACCGTCTCGGTTTCGATCGACCCCGCGCGATGGCTCGTGATTCCTCACACTTTCCCGAGCGAATCGGGAGACACCGTTCGTGAGTGGGAGGATCAGGTCGTCTCACAGATGCGAGAGGCCTGGGACGGCGCTCTCACAGCTCAGCTGGAACCGCTCGTGCGAGGAGCCCTGCAGCACGCCGTCGCCCGGGTGGAGCCTGACGACTCCTTGACTCTTCAGTTCTGGCCTGGAGCATCCGTCGTCAACGCCATTGTGCATATCGTCGCAGGCACGTTCGGGCAGGAGCCCCAACGCCGGGTAATTCCGCTCGACGACGGTCCATTTGTGACCGAGCCGCAGAACATTCCCTTCGAGAGCAAGACCCTCGGAACCGGAGTTGAATCCGCAGCGCTTCTTGCTCTCGATGATGAGCCTCCATACACAGTCGGCGTGCTCAATTACCTCTTCGAATCCGAGGTCGGATACGTCTATGTGGCGGTGGACCCCACCCTTCCGCAGCTCATCGGCCTCATGCGTGATTCCCTGCGAGAAGTCGTCCACACGATCCAGGTGGACACTGAAGACGGGCGCGAGTGGGGGAGGGCATCGGTGGACATGGAGGCGCTGCAGAAGCCTGCAGAGACGTGGGAATTTGAAACTTCGGGAGCTATAGGTTGAGCGCCCAACGACTTGCGGCAAAAGCGCAGCCTGGTTCGGTTGTGCGATGGGATCGACTCGAGAAAGCCGCGTTCTCCGATCACCCCTCAGTGCTTGCCGAGTTGGAAGGCGTTCGCCGCAGCCCTCAAAGCACCAAGCCGCGCTGGCAACTCGTCCTCGCGGTGCCCATTGCGCTGGCAATGGGTTTCTCGATGCTGTTGCCCATCCTCGGAGTCTCCGCCATCGCGGTGGGGCGGTTTCAGAATTATGAGGCGCCGCCCGAAGAGATGATTCCGCTCGCTGGGCTGTTCTATCTGGGCACAGCGATCGCCCTTCTCGCCTGGATCGTAATCTGGTTCATGGGAGACCGTCGCCGTTCAGGCGTCGCGTTGACCTTCTCCGTGATGACTGTCGTGCTGGGGGCACTTACGGGCATCACGATGTCTGAACGCGGAACGGAGTCATCGGTCGCCAGCTGGGAATCGTGGATTATTCCCGTGGTCGCGGCAATCGGTCTCGCGGCTGTGCTCGCAATGCTTCAGTTGTTTGCTAGAAACAAGAAGAGTGGGGCGAGTCTCGATCAAAGCTCCGGGTTGCCCCCAAACAAGCTGGCGGAGTTGAAGGCGCGCCGGGACGCCGTTTCTGATCTTGCTGAAACTGAGCGCCTTGCAATCAAGCGAGACCTGGATGCTGCTGTGAATGATCTCGAACAGCGCGGCCTCATCACGGCAGCCGACGCGGAGCGGGCACGCGAAACTGAGCTCGGCGGTCTCGCTCTGCGAATGGGCTCGTCGAGCGCGACGTCACCGAGCCGCTGACCTATTAGCCCCGGAGGCTGCAACATGAACGCACTCGAATATTCGTCGAAGGTGCAACCCGGGTCTGCGGTGCGTTGGGACCGATTGGAGATAGCGGCGTTCGCGCAGCACCCCGAAGTTCTGCGGAAATCTTCCTCGACGAAGGACAGTCGCACGGTGTCTCCGTGGCAGTGGGCCTGGTTCATCCCTGCCGTGATTGTCGCCGTGGTTTTCGCCCTGGCACCGCTACTCGGGCTCGTTGCGGTGTCCGGGGGAGGGCGCTTTGCTACCGCAGCTCCTGAACGGCCATTGGCCGAGACGGCCCCGGTCGCCGGCGTTTTCTTCATGGGTGCGGTAGTCGCGCTTGTTGTTCTCATCGTCGCGTGGATTGTGCGCGGCAAGCCTGGGGTAACGCGAGGCTTCGGTCTCTATACGTTCGTGTTTGCGTCGCTGACGCTCGCCGGGCTCCTGCTCCGCGGGCCGGAAGAGTCGGTCAACATGGTGTGGAGCATCCCTGTGGCGATTGCTGCGGGGCTCGGTGGCGTTCTCACCGTTCTGCTATTTGTAGATTGGGTGCGACGGCTGCTGGCGGACGCTGCGCGAAAGCCCGGAGACCCGCCAGTATTGTCTCCGCAAGCGGCAGCGTTAAAGGAGCAACTCCAGAGTCGACTGGCGCACCTTTCAGGATCTGAGCGAGACGCTGTAAAAAGTGATCTGGACGCAGCTATCCAGGATCTCGAACAGCGAGGGCTGATTACTCCGGCCGAGGCAGAGCGAGCCCGCTCGACGGAACTCGGCGGTCTCGCCATCCGAATGGGCTCGTCGAGCGCGACGTCACGGAGCCGATGACCGATCTTCTGCCGGTAGTGCTGAAGCGGCATCCGACCACTAGATGTGGGGTGCGGCGTGTCGGCGCTGGAGGGTGCGGCGATGAAGGTATAGCCATGCGCCCATTCGTGGGGTAATTTGACTAGACCGGTTCCGCATATCCGATCTCACCTGAGCGGACCGGCAAGCTATTTACCGGGGGCGGTAGCGAGCAGGGGGGCTTTACAGTGTCATCTCTTACCGAGATTCTCATCATCCGGGGCGTCATGCCTATCGAAGCGCTCGACAACGTTGTCGATGGGTGGAAGGGCGATGACGAGATGGTTCGCCAGCTCGTCGCCGACGGCACGATCTCAGCCAAAGACTTTGCCTCTGCCCGCGCTGCTCAGCATGGGCTGCCCTTCGTTGAGCTCACCGAGTACCCGGTCGACCGCATAGCGGTGGCCCTCACGCCGGCAGCAATCTGCCGCCGCCACGAGGTACTGCCGATCGCGAACATTGGCAACACGCTCACACTTGCCGTCGTCGACCCCGGCAACGTGTTCGCGATCGACGATGTGCGCGCCGCCGTTCGCATGCAGGTCAACCTCGTCGTCGCTGAGCGCGCGGATCTGCTCGCCGCAATCGACCGTTACCACCGCGCCGACAACGAGATCAGCTCGCTCACGACGGTGCTCGAGGAGGAGAGCACTGGTCAGGAGCTCGCCCTCGCCGATTCTGAGCCCAACGAAGACGACGCCCCCATCGTGCGGTTCGTCAACCTGCTCATCAGCCAGGGCATCCAGGACAAGGCATCCGATATTCATATCGAGCCCGGCCAGCACGACATGGGCGTTCGATACCGCATCGACGGTGTTCTGCACGAGATGCAGCGAGCACCCAAGTCGATTCAGAACGGTGTGATCTCCAGGCTCAAGATCATGGCGGATATCGACATTGCCGAGCGCCGCAAGCCTCAGGATGGCCGCATCTCGGTCAACCACGGCGGCCGCCAGATCGACCTTCGTGTGGCGACGCTGCCGACGGTGTGGGGCGAGAAGGTCGTTATGCGAATCCTCGACAACTCGGGGACGACGCTGAGTCTCGACGACCTCAACATGCTCGACACCAACCTCGACAAGTACCGCAAGTCGTTCGTCAAGCCCAACGGCATGATCCTGGTAACCGGCCCGACCGGTTCCGGCAAGTCAACGACGCTCTACACGACGCTGCACGCTGTGGCCAAGCCCGAGGTCAACGTCATCACGGTTGAAGACCCGGTCGAGTACCGCATGGAAGGCATCAGCCAGGTTCAGGTCAACGTCAAGGCGGGGCTCACCTTCGCGGCCGCGCTGCGTTCCATCCTGCGATCTGACCCGGATGTTGTGCTGATCGGTGAGATTCGAGACCAGGAGACGGCGCAGATCGCGATCGAGGCGTCGCTCACCGGCCACCTCGTGCTGTCGACCCTGCACACCAACAGCGCGCCCGCCGCTATCACGCGTCTGATCGAGATGGACATTGAGCCGTTCCTCGTGGGTTCTGCCCTCGAAGCGGTTGTTGCCCAGCGCCTCGCCCGTCGCCTCTGCGACCGGTGCAAGGAGCAGTACCAGAGCACAATCGAGGGCCTCGCCGGTCTTGGGTTCTTTCTTGACCCGAGCAAGCCGACTCCCGTTCTCTACCGGCCAGTCGGGTGCACGCACTGCTCCAACACGGGCTATCGAGGGCGCATCGCGATCCACGAGGTCATGCTGGTCACCGAGGAGATCGAGCGGCTCGCCGTTGCTCGCGCATCCAGCCTCGAGATCTCCAAGATGGCGGTGTCGCAGGGCATGGCTACGTTGCGTCAGGATGGATGGACCAAGGCTCTGATGGGCCACACCGCGGTGGAGGAGATTCTGCGCGTGGTGGTGTGATGTGATGACCGCGGGGGAGTGGTCAGCACAAATGGCGCGGTCGGCAGTTTCGCCGAATCGCACTGAATGAGGGGGAACTCATGAACGATCCGGTCTACGACCTGTCAGCCTCGCTGGAGGCCCTAGCGGGCAAGAATGCGGATGCTGCGGCTGAGCCAGTTTTCGAGCCGTCGGGCTATCTTCCGTCGAGCTATAAGCCAATCACCCAGCCGGTGAACCTGGTTCCCCAGTTCGATGCGCCCGAACCGGTCGCATCGAGTGCTCCGCCCGCGGCGCCTGCCGTGGCCCCGCCTGCCGTTCCGGCCGCTGCTGCGTCGGCCGTTGCGGCACCGTCTCCTTCCGATTCGGTGAGCGAGTTTTTGGCGTCGTTGCCCGCCCCGGGCCAGGAGGTGCCCGCCTATGCGAGCGCCCAGCCGCCCGCCGCAGCGATGATGGCGAGTTCCCTTCCGGCAACGACGCCGCTGCCGCCGTCACTGCCGACCGCCGAGCCGGCATCGCCCGCTTCGGTTTCAACTTCGGCATCTGTCCCCGCTGCCGTTCCTGCCCCAGTTTCCGCCCCGGTCGCTGAGGCAACGCCGCCGGTGGCAGCTCCTTAGGTGCCGCCCGTAGCGCCTTCGGCTCCCGCTCCCGTGGCAGCTCCCGCACCTGCGGCCACTGTGTCGAATCCGGCGCCGGCAGCTCCCGCACCTGCTGCTTCTGCTGCACCCGCACAGGCCGGTCCTGTCGCACCCCCCGCTCCGGCGCCGGCTCCTGCTGCCCAGGCTCCTGCTGCCCAGGCGGCTGGCACGGCATCCGCGCC
>NZ_JBACFR010000287.1:0-4205 GCF_056262345.1 Homoserinimonas sp. | reverse complement strand
GAGTCCTCGGTGGCGGTGGCGGTGGCAAGGACGACATCGCACAGGGAGGCGGAACGGATGTTCTCGCCCTCTCGGCTGCGCTCGACGCCGTCGTGGCAGGACTCCGACTCTGACGATGAGGAGCGGGGTAAGGCTCGGCATCGATGTGGGTCGTGCGCGCATCGGAATCGCACGATCCGACCTGCACGGCATGCTTGCGACCCCGATCGAGACGGTGAAGCGGGGCGAGGGCGATGTCGCTCGGATTCTCAGCATCGCGTCGGAGATCGACGCTGTGGAGTTCGTGGTCGGTCTGCCGCTCTCGCTTTCGGGTGCGAGCACTCCCTCCACCGATGACGCTCGAGAGTTCGCCATGGTCCTGGCGCGCTCAGGAACGCCAACCCGCCTCGTCGATGAGCGACTGTCGACGGTGTCGGCTCAGCAGGCTCTTCGCGCAAACGGCCGCACGACGAAGAATTCACGTTCCGTAGTTGACCAGGTAGCCGCCGTTATAATTTTGCAACATGCCCTAGACTCCGAGCGGTCCTCGGGAAACGCCCCTGGATCGCTCGTCGTCCCGGACGAAGGAACTGCTTAATGGCGCAAGATCACGATGGCTGGGAAGCTCTGTTGACGACACCGTCGGCTTCGAACGATCCTTCGGGTGACCGTTCGGGCGAACCGACTGACTCGACCCCGCGCACCCGTCGTGAAGCCAAGGCTGCAGGCCCCGCAGAGGCATCCGGGCCCTCTCGTCCACCTCGCCGCCGCAAATGGCTGGGCTGGCTCATCGCCGTCGTGGTCATTCTCGGGCTCGGCGCAGGGTCAGTAGGTTTCGTTTGGCTGAACTTTGAAGATCAGGTTCGCAAGGTCATGGGCTGGGAGATCCCGCCCGAGGACTACACCGGAGCGGGAACGGGCGAAACCAGCATTGTCATCAAGGATGGCGACAACGGCGAGGACATCACACGTTCGCTGCTCGAGGCTGGCGTGATCAAGAGTTTCGACGCCTTCTACGCTTTGCTCCTCAAGGAGAACCCCTCGTTCTTCCCCGGCAACTATGTTCTCGCCGAGAAGATGAGCGCACGCGCCGCGTTGGACGCCCTGCTCGATCCCGCAAGCAGGGTCGAACTGACCGCTCTCGTGGTCGAGGGCAAGTCTTCGTGGGATATCTATGAGACGCTCAGCGCCGCGACTGACATCCCCGTGGCCGATTTTGAGGCTGCCGCAGCGGATCTTGCATCGTTCGGCCTGCCCCCAGAGGCAACGTCCCTCGAGGGCTATCTGTTTCCTGCTCGGTACACATTCCAGCCCGGAATGGATGCCCATTCCGTGCTTCAAACAATGGTCGATCGGATGCGCGCGTCCCTCACCGCCGCTGGAGTCGCTCCCGCGGACGAGCACAGGGTGCTCACCATCGCGTCGCTCATTCAGCGCGAGGCTGGCAGTAGCCTCGAGGACTTTGCCAAGGTGTCGAGGGTGATTCAGAATCGCCTCGATACCGGCATGAAACTGCAGTTCGATTCGACGGCGCACTATGGCTGGCAGTGGGCACACGGTGAGCGCGAAGAGAGCAGCGTCTTCAGCACAAGCGCAGAGCTGAAGGACGATAACCCCTACAACACCTACGTGCACACGGGACTGCCGCCGGGGCCCATCGGCGCACCGGGTGACGACGCCATCGCTGCGGCCCTGAACCCCACACCGGGTGACTGGGTGTACTTCGTCACAGTGAACCTCGACACGGGAGAGACCGTGTTCAGCGTTACCGGAGGCGAGCACAACGCGGCCGTGAAGCAGCTGCAGAACTGGTGCAAGACCACGAAGAGCCCGAACTGTGGGTAGTTCCCCAGCGCTTGCGGTGCTCGGGAGCCCGATTGCTCATTCTCGCTCGCCACTGTTGCACGCGGCCGCTTACCGGCGCCTCGGCCTCGACTGGAGCTATCAGGCCATCGAGATGACGGGGGAGCGCCTCCCGGCCTTTCTTGACAGCAGAGGTCCGGAGTGGCGGGGACTCTCGCTCACGATGCCGGTCAAGCATGATGTGGTCCCGTTGCTTGATGAGCAGCACGACACCGTTCGACTCACGGGAGTCTGCAACACTCTGCTGTTCGATGGCGGCGTCCGCCGCGGGTTCAACACAGATATTCACGGCATTGTGATGGCCTTCACCGAGGCCGGGGTGGCGTCCATGAGCTCGGTCGAGGTCATCGGCGGGGGCGCTACCGCGTCGTCCGCCATTGTGGCGGCGGCCCAGATGGGTGCGGTTCGCGTGCGCGTCTCCGTTCGAAACCCGCAGAAGAGTCTCCATTTGCTCGACCTTGCGCCACGTCTGGGAATCGACATCTCCCTCGAGTCGCTGGGCAGCCCGCTCGAGAGCGCGCCGGATGCCGTGATCAGCACCATTCCGAACGGTGCGGATGCGGGTCTTGCGGTGGCCCGCGAGCTTCGACGGGCTTCGGTTCTCTTCGACGTTGCCTATGAACCGTGGCCGTCTTCGCTCGCCCAGAGCTGGCTCGAGGCCGGGGGCCGCGTGATTTCTGGTTTCGAGATGCTTCTGCACCAGGCGGTAATGCAGGTGCGCGTCTTCACATCGGGGGATCCAAACACCGTGTTGCCCGACGAGGACGCCGTGGTTGCTGACATGCGGGCTGCCGTGGGATTGGGCGCTGGCGCCGCTTCTTAGCACGGGCGCGGAGCATCCTGCTGCTGTGGGAAGATCGTAGGCATGCTTCGTTGGTTGACCGCTGGAGAATCTCACGGCCCCGAACTTGTGGCAATCCTTGAGGGATTGCCCGCCGGTGTGCCTGTTTCGCTCGACGACATTCGTGCTGACCTCGCGCGCCGCAAGCTCGGCTATGGTCGCGGCGCACGGATGAAGTTCGAAGAAGACGAACTCACCATCTCGGGTGGAGTCCGTTTCGGAGAGACGATGGGAAGCCCCATCGCTCTGCGGGTCGGAAACACGGAATGGCCGCGCTGGGTGGACGTGATGAGCGCCTCTCCCGTCGACCCGTCCACGCTTCCCAAGGGCCGGGGAGCGCCTCTGACGCGCCCGCGTCCTGGCCATGCAGACCTCGTCGGAATGCAGAAGTACGACTTTGCTGAGGCCCGCAATGTGCTTGAGCGCGCGAGCGCCCGCGAGACCGCAGCGCGCGTTGCTCTTGGGGCTATCGCCCGCAAGTTTCTCGCAGAGCTCGGGGTGGAACTCGTGAGCCACACCCTGTCGATTGGCACCGTGCGGGTACCAGAGGGCAGCGCTCTGCCAGCAGCTGGCGATGTCGCCACGCTGGATTCCGACCCCCTGCGGTGCTTCGACAAGTCCACGTCGGACCTGATGGTTGCCGAGGTTGACCGCGCCCATGACGACGGGGACACCCTCGGCGGCGTAGTCGAGGTTCTGGCCTACGGGCTTCCGCCGGGGCTCGGCTCATACGTTCACTGGGATCGCCGCATCGATTCGCAGCTCGCGGGCGCGCTGATGGGCATTCAGGCGATCAAGGGCGTCGAGGTCGGAGACGGATTTCTCACGACGACGCGGCGGGGTTCCGAGGCGCACGACGAGCTTTTTCAGACCGCCGCTGGCATTACGCGGTCAAGCGATCGCGCCGGCGGAACCGAGGGCGGCATGACCACGGGCACTGTTCTCCGGGTCCGCGCCGGCATGAAGCCCATCGCCACCGTTCCGCATGCTCTGCGCACGGTGGATGTGGAAAAGGGTGGCCCTGCTGAAGCGCATCACCAGCGCTCTGACGTGTGTGCGGTACCCGCAGCAGGTGTTGTGGCCGAAGCGATGGTGGCCCTCGTCCTGGCTAACTCGATGCTGGAGAAGTTCGGAGGCGATTCGGTCACCGAGACGCGCCGCAACCTCGATTCCTATGTGTCGTCTATTCCCGGAGCGCTGTCGACCACGTCAGCATCCGATCCCTCGCTCGCCTAATGGCGGGGGAGGAGGCGCGCCCCGTCGTCATTTTCATCGGCGCGCCGGGTTCGGGCAAGACCAAGATCGGCAGAAGAGTTGCCAAGCTCCTCGGCGTGACGTTCGTCGATTCCGACAAGCGCATCGTTGCTGAGCACGGTGACATCGCTGACATCTTCGCCCAGCACGGGGAGCCGTACTTTCGGGAGCTTGAGCGAGCGACGATTGGTGAGGCGCTGCGTGAGCGCGTGGTCCTTTCCGTCGGCGGTGGCGCGGTGATGCATCCGGAAACTCGGGCGGAGTTCGC
>NZ_JBACFR010000286.1:0-17057 GCF_056262345.1 Homoserinimonas sp. | reverse complement strand
GAGAGGCCTGCCAGTGCTCGTGGGCCTTGGCCGCGCTCGGGAGCAGGTTGCCGCACTCAGCGCACTCTCGGAGCGGTTTCGCGCCACAACGATGCAGACCCTCAAGGTCGCGTTCCTCTCGTCGCTTGCGCTCGAACTCATCGCGACGATTTCGGTAGCGATTGTCGCGGTCTTCATCGGGTTCCGGCTTGTCGGTGGCGACATGTCCCTAGAGCTTGGCCTGCTCGCCTTGCTTCTCGCCCCTGAGTGCTACGCACCGCTGCGAGACGTCGGCACAGCGTTTCACTCCTCCCAGGATGGCCAAGAGGCGCTGCGTAGGGTTCGTAACACCCTCGATAGTCCGGCACCGCGCACGATCGCCGACGGTGGGGGAGGGCCGCTCACGGTGAGCGGTCTGACCCTTCGCTATCCGGGCCGTGCCGAGGATGCGGTCGGTGGCGTGAGCTTTGTCGCCCGCACAGGCACCATTACGGTTCTCGACGGCGAGAGCGGCTCGGGCAAGTCAACAGTGCTCGGCACGATCGCCGGCGCACTTGCCGCGGGATCCGGCATCGATGTTGAGGGCACCATTACAGGCGTTGACCCCGATCGCATCGCCTGGCTGCCCCAGCATCCACACACGGTGGCAGTCTCCGTGCGGGACGAGCTGCGGTTCTACGCCGGAATCGACACGGATGCCCCTTCCGCCGAAACCACGGCGGAATCCCGCGGCGACGATGTGCTCGCAGTTCTCGGACTGTCGCGCGTTGCCATGAGCGATCCCGCCCGGCTGAGCCCTGGCGAGCTACGCCGTCTCGCCTTCGGCCGGGTGCTGCTGCGAGCAGCGGGTGGCGCCGACCTCATTCTCTTGGATGAGCCCACCGCCCACCTCGACGCCCGCAGCGCGCAGACCGTGACCGGCCTTATTCGCTCGCTCGCCGACGGCCGCACAGTTGTGTTGGCATCTCACGACGCCGAGGTACGAGAGATCGCCGATCACACGGTGGTGCTGGGTGCCTCCCGAACAATTGAGGCTGCGAGCGATCTTGTCGAACAGCAGGAGTCGGAACCGCTGCCGACAATGGACGCTGCGGAGAGTGAGCTTGCTCCCACTCGCTCGGCGATAGCCGAACTGGCGCTCTTTCTCGCTCCGGTTCGCTGGAAGATGCTGCTGGCTGTGCTCCTCGGCGTAGCCTCTTCGGCGTTTGCCATCTCGCTCACTGCCGTCTCGGCATGGCTCATCGTGCGCGCAAGCGAGCAGCCTCCGATTATGTATCTGCTTGTCGCCATTGTGGGGGTGCGATTCTTCGGGCTCGGACGCGCGGTTCTTCGCTACTGCGAGCGGCTTGTTTCGCACGATGCGATCTTCTCCGCCCTCGGCGCAATGCGCACCCGCCTCTGGGTTGGCCTCGCCGATCTCGGCACTACCCATCGCGCCCTCCTCACCGGCTCAACCGCCCTTGATCGTCTGGTGAGAGACGCCGATCGGGTGAGGGATCTCGTGCTGCGGGTGGTGACCCCGGTTCTCGTGGGAGTACTCATCACCGCAGCGGCAGTCATCGTTTTGGCCTCTATCGAGCCGCGAGCTCTGCCCCTGCTCGTCACGCTCGCGGTTCTGGTCCTGATCGTCGCTCCTGTCGTGGCGCGTGCTGCCGATCGATCCGCAGCAAAGTCGGAGGAGCGGTTCCGTTCGCAGGTGCTGCGAGAGTTCTCGGCGACGCTCGCCGCAGCATCCGATCTTCGCGTCAATGGGCTCGCAGCACGGGCGGTGGATCGGCTTCGGCGCAGCGATGCAGCAGCCGGCGTTCAGAGTCGGCGCAGCGCGTGGGCTCTGGGACTCGCCAGTGCCATCGTCGTGGCCGCCTGTGGTTCGGCATCCGTCGTGATGCTCGCTGTTTCGGCAGAAGCCGTGGCCTCCGGCAGGCTTGAGGGAGCGTTGTCTGCCGTCCTCGTGCTCACGCCGCTCGGTCTCATCGAGCCTCTTCTGGAGTTCGTTGGCGGGGTTCAGCTCTGGCCAACTCTCAGGGCGCAGTTGCGCCGAGAGTCGGCGCTCACGAGATCTGCCGGTCGCGCTCCGGCCGATGAATCACCATCGGGCGAGCGTGTCACCCGTCTTGAGCTGCACAACGTAACCGCCCGCTGGCCCGGCGCCGCCCACCCTGTCTGCGCTCCCGTCTCGGCACGCGTCGATCAGGGGGAGTGGCTCGTCATCACGGGGCCTTCCGGTTCGGGCAAGTCCACCCTCCTCACGCTGCTTCTCGGCTATCTCACGCCGAACACCGGGCGTTACTTGCTCAACGGCGGTGATGCTGCCGATTTCGACTCGTCTCTGCGGTCACACATCGCCTGGTGCCCTCAGGAGGGCCACCTTTTTGACTCAACTCTGCGGGGCAACCTTCTCATCGCGAGGCCTCGCGATGACGCCCCTGACGACTCCGAGATGATGGATGCGCTACGCCGAGTCGGCCTGCACGAGCTCCTGAACACGCTGCCGTTGGGCCTCGACACACCGATCGGTTCTGAGGGCGCTCTCCTCTCTGGCGGAGAGCGTCAACGGGTGGCGATTGCCCGCACTCTTTTGACCAGAGCAGAGGTCATCCTGCTCGATGAGCCGACGGCTCACCTCGACCTCGCATCGTCTCGAGAGATGATGGCGGATCTGCGGCGGGGGCTAGCCGACCGCATCACAGTATTGGTCACGCATCACACCGTGGGCATCTCGCCGTCGGATGCCGTGCTGCACCTCGTGCCTGCCGAAGAAGTCTCGGCTCCCAGCAGGAATGTCGGTGCCGCTGCCTAGACTTGGCATGTGCAAGCTACGAGGTCAGTAAGGCCCTTTGAGGTCATCAGCGACTACACCCCCAGCGGCGACCAGCCCACGGCAATTGCCGAGCTCACCGCCAGAATCAATGCTGGCGAAACGGATGTCGTGCTGCTGGGCGCCACAGGAACCGGCAAGTCCGCAACCACCGCGTGGCTCATCGAACAGGTTCAGCGGCCAACCCTGGTCATGGCCCATAACAAGACGCTCGCCGCGCAACTCGCGAATGAGTTTCGCGATCTGATGCCCAACAATGCGGTCGAGTACTTCGTCTCGTACTACGACTACTACCAGCCAGAGGCATACGTTCCCCAGACGGATACGTTCATCGAAAAGGACAGTTCGATCAACGCCGAGGTCGAGCGGTTGCGCCACTCGACCACAAACTCGCTCTTGAGCCGGCGCGACGTGATCGTCGTGTCGACCGTGTCGTGCATCTATGGCCTCGGTGCCGCCGAAGAATACTTAGAAGCCATGATCGCCCTGCAGGTCGGCGACCGCATCTCCCGTGACGCCATCATCCGGCGCTTCGTCGGTATGCAATACCAGCGCAACGACGTCGACTTCTCCCGAGGCAAGTTCCGGGTGCGCGGCGACACGATCGAGATCATCCCGATGTACGAAGAGAACGCAATCCGTATCGAGATGTTCGGCGACGAAATCGAGGCGCTCTACGCCCTTCACCCGCTCACGGGCGAGGTGATTAAGCAAATGGATGCCGTATCCGTATTCCCAGCAACACACTATGCGGCGAGTCCCGCCACCATGCAGCGCGCGATCGTGAGCATAAAAGAGGAGCTTGAGGAGCGGCTCGCCGAGCTCGAGCGGCAGGGCAAACTGCTTGAGGCGCAGCGGCTGCGGATGCGGACGACCTTCGACCTCGAAATGATGGAACAGATCGGATTCTGCAGCGGTATTGAGAACTACTCGCGGCACATCGACGGGCGCGCAGCGGGTGCACCGCCCAGCTGTCTGCTCGACTACTTTCCCGACGACTTCCTCGTCGTGATCGACGAATCGCACGTCACGGTTCCCCAGATCGGAGCGATGTACGAGGGCGACGCCTCTCGCAAGCGCACGCTGGTGGAGCACGGTTTCCGGCTTCCCAGCGCCATGGACAACCGGCCGCTCAAGTTCGGAGAGTTTCTCGACCGTGTCGGCCAGAAGGTCTACCTCTCGGCGACTCCCGGCAAATACGAGATGGGCATAACCGACAGCGTCGTTGAGCAGATCATTCGGCCCACCGGTCTTATCGACCCCGAGATCATCGTCAAGCCCAGCAAAGGCCAGATCGACGACCTGCTTGAGCAGATTCGCCAGCGCACGGCCAAGAATGAGCGCGTCCTCGTCACCACGCTGACAAAGAAGATGGCGGAGGAACTCACCGACTTCCTTACCGAAGCCGGGGTGCGCGTGCGGTACCTGCACTCCGATGTCGACACTCTGCGTCGAGTCGAGCTGCTCACCGAGCTGCGTCAGGGCGTCTATGACGTGCTCGTGGGCATCAACCTCCTTCGCGAGGGTCTTGACCTGCCCGAGGTGTCACTGGTGGCCATTCTTGATGCGGACAAGGAGGGCTTTCTGCGCTCCTCGACCTCGCTCATCCAGACCATCGGGCGCGCGGCGCGAAACGTCTCAGGATCCGTCCACATGTATGCAGACGTCGTTACCGATTCGATGCGCCTCGCAATCGAAGAGACCGACCGGCGACGTGAGAAGCAGATCGAGTACAACGTCGCCAACGGCATCGATCCAACGCCTCTGCGCAAGAAGATCGCCGACATCACCGACGTCCTCGCCCGCGAGGAGGCCGACACTGCCGAGTTGCTCGCCTCAAGGCGCGGCCGCTCGGGTGGCGACTCCCGCAAGCGCACTCCGACGCCGCACCTCAGGGAGGGCAGCCGGTTCGAGGGAATCGCAGCGGCCGGGGCAACCGATATCGAGTCGCTTATCTCCGACCTCAACGACCAGATGCTGCAGGCGGCCGCCGAACTCAAGTTCGAGCTTGCCGGTCGGCTCCGCGACGAGGTGGCCGACCTCAAGAAGGAGCTTCGCCAGATGGAAGCGGCCGGGCACATCTAGCGCGAAGTCGCACTGCTGCGGGCACTCCCGCTAATGTATCGGTTGCGTGATCTGACGCAGACAAAGACGATGCAACATGCCCGCTGTGAAGTCGGCAGGGGGAGCAACCGATGAGCGCGAAACTGCAGTGGTCGGGGCAATCCGAGACGGTCTCGTGCCGAATGTGCAGCACCATGGCAGTGAATGCAGCTGTCGTGTCATTCTCTGATCACCTTGGCCGACCGCATACGGCGCGGCGCTGCCCCGGGTGCGGTTCTCTCTCGATTCTCGACGGCGCTCCCTTCGATTCTTCGCCAGACGACGCTGCCGTGGATTCCTACCTTGAGCATGGGGCTGGTGTCGGCACAATCGTCGATGAACTCATGCGGGTCGCCCCGACAGGGGTGTCCAGCTTTCTCGACGTTGGCTGTAACTACGGATATGCGCTCGACTTTGCTCGCCACGCTTTTGGATGGTCTGTGCTGGGAGTAGAGCCGTCCCATGCTGGCGTCCGAGGTGCTGCAGAGCTAGGACTCGACATTCGCAATGAGTACCTCACCGGCGACAGTGATTTCGGGACATTCGACCTGATCCTCAGCAGCGAAGTGCTTGAACACGTCACAAACCCAGCGCAGTTCGTGACCACCCTGGTCGACCACCTTTCCGATGGCGGCACATTGATCTTGACGACGCCAGCGGCCGAAGTCGTCACTCCGGAGTTCGCGAGCATTGACGTATGGGCGGCTCTCAGCCCGGGCTACCACGTCTTCATTGCGAGTGAAACGGGGCTGCGTGACCTGCTGCTCAGCTGTGGGCTCTCGGGAATCGAAATTCGTCGGGAGGGTGTTTCATTCCGAGCAAGCGGAGTGAAGGGCAAGCGGCGGCCGCAGTCCGTTCTCGCGCTCACCAGTTCTGACGGCACGGAGGAGCTTGAGGCCTACCTTGCGTGGCGGGCATCAGAAGCCCCAGAGGGCAGCGCATTGAGCCTCGGTATGCGGGTTCGGCTTCTCCGCTCCTTCGTGGCTCGCGGGGCGATCGCCGAGGCCACCCATCAAGCGGGGCTAGTTCGTTCCGCATTTGTGGCGCGTTTCGGGTTTGATCCCGAGGGGGTCGTTGCCAGCGAATCGCTGTTTGACGGGCGCCCGTTGGCAGCCGCAGTCACGCTATCTGCAGGATTTGCTCTGGGGATGCTTCGGCTACTCAGAGGAGACCATCACCAGGCTGTTGCCGCTTTCGATCTGGCCGCGGTTGCCGCAAAGCTTCGCCGCGACACTCTCGGCGATGACCCTGATTCCGTCGACCTCACCTATCAGAGCGAGTACCACCGGCTACTTGCGTTGTGCCGATACTCACCCGACGCGGTCGCATCGGGCGCACTCCAGCTAGAAGCTTCAGCAAGCGCGGCGGGGCCCACCGCCCTTGCGTCTCTCCCTATGCGGCACGCTCGACTCTTTGTTGAACTCGTCCATCACAATCCGGAAGGCGACCACAGCGCACTTGAACGCGCAGTTGCCCTTGTCGCCCTTTCGCTCGCGTACGAGCGCGATGTCGAGAATCGCATAGCCGGGAGGGACGCGCTGTATGCCCTTGGTGCTTCTGCGCTTCGTCGCGGCGATTTGGTATCGGCTGCGGCCTCATTCGATAACGCGATTGCCGCGTGCGAATCAGCTTCAGGTTCCGCGCCCGGGCGTGACGCCACTCATGCGCAGGCGTTGATGCACCTGTGCAAGGCGCGACGTGACGAACTTCCTGACCCCTCGCCAGCATCGGACTCGGTCGCAGTTGATACGGGTATCGATGCCTACAGTTGCGACGTCCACGGCACCTATCTCGAGGGGTGGGCCACCATCGGTGGCCGGCCAGCGGATGTCGTGGAAATCAGAGCTGCGGGCCTCCCTGTGTTGGCAGAGAAGCTCAGCAGGGCACCTGCTGAGGACACAGATCATCGGGAAGTCGGAGCGTCATTCCGGGCTTGGTTGCCGGGGCATCCGACCCCCCTGATGCAGTGGACGATCGGCGCAGGCGACCACCACCGCGTCGTCACCGTGAGCGCACCATCGGGACCTCGTCCTGCGGTGCCAGGTCAGCCTTCACTGGGGGAAGCGAGCTCTCGTATTCGCGGCCACATTCTGTCCGCTCCAGACGGGCCCGTTCTCGCGCTGGGAGTGCGCTCGTCAAGCCTCGAAGGGGCAGCGCAGGTCCGGGCTTTGTTTCCCGGACGAGAGGTCATCGGTGTCGACATTCACCCGGGGTTCGGAGTTGATATCGTCGCGGATGTTCATCGCCTGGGTGCCGCACTCGGCGGCAAAAAATTCCCGATCGTCTATTCGGGAAGCCTGCTCGAACACGTTGCCGTTCCGTGGCTGGTGGCTCGGGAGTGTGCGCTTGCGCTGACAGACGACGGCATCACCATTCATCACGCGCCGTGGCTCTGGCCAACGCACGCGCACCCCAACGACTTCTGGCGATTCTCTCCCGAGGGCCTTGAGCAGCTGTTTTCCTCGTCTCTCGGCCTAGAGGTAGTCGATTCAGGGGGGTACTCCGGTTCACGTGCTGTTCCCGAACCTGAGTGGCGAGATCAGTCGCCACTTCATTCGGGCACGACATCACCTGCAATGGCATGGGTCTGCGCTCGACGCTCAGGCGCACCTTTAGAAATCTCCTGGCCTTACGACGAGGTCCACGGTGGTGAGATTGCACGGGCCTATCCGGTCGACGGCATTCTGCCGACTGCAGTGCACCAATCAAAGTCTCTTGCAAAGGACCACGAATGACGACGCCGTTCACCAGCGCCGAGCCTCGGGTGAGCGTGATTGTTCCGGTCTACAACGGGGCTCGGCACCTCGCTGCTGCGGTTGACACGATTCGCGCGCAGACCTTCGCGCCGATGGAGATGATCTTCGTCGATGACGGCTCGACGGATGGCTCCGGCGAACTCCTTCGAAATTTGCGAGACAACTACTCGGGTTCGATTGAGTTTCGCGTCGTGTCCCAGGCGAACATGGGCCAGTCTGCCAGTCGGAATGCGGCGGCTGCTGTCGCCCGCGGTGACTTCTACGCTTTCTTGGATCAGGACGATCTGTGGAGCAAAGACCATCTAACCCGGCTCTTGGACGCGTTCGTCAGCGACCCGAGTGTCGGGGTCTCATACAGTGATTTTGATGAGATTGACGGGTCAGGTCGCCTCGTTATGCGTGGCTTCATAGAATCGCACGGGCTCTCCCATCCCAAGTCTTCGGTCGGGGCGTTCGTTTGCGAAGACACGATGATGATCCCAACGGCAGCGGTGGTGCGCGCCGCAGCATTTCACTCTGTCGGTGGATTCGATACGGTTCTCATCGGGTACGAAGATGACGACCTGTGGTTCAGGATGTTCAGAGAGGGATGGCAATTTCGCTATCTTCCCGAGCCGACCGCGGCGTTCCGAATACACCCGGGAAGTTCGTCGACCCGTGCTTCTTTTCGCGGGAGCCGGTTGGCGTTTTTTCATAAGGTGGTCGAGGAACTCCCGGACGACCCGCGCCTCGGTCGTTACTACATCACGGATCTCGTACTTCCCCGATTAGTTCGGAGCAGCCTCATGGAATATCAGCTGGCAGTTCGGCGCCGTGATGATGACGAGGCTCGAGCAATTGCCGCCTTTATCAATGAACTTGCTGACGCTGCGGGAGGCGGAAGAGTGGGGTGGACCGTGAGGCTCGTTTTGAAGAATCCAAGCATCGCCCGGTTCGTGGGGAAGTTCCGCCAGCGCTTTCTGCGGCGTGCCCGGATCAGCCCGATCCATGGCCTCCGCACGGGTCGCATCGTCAATCCCGGTCCGGCGCTCGGCAGGTAACTGGTCTTTCACGAGCTATGCTAGAACATGTGTTCGAACAGCCATCGTCACTCAATTGCCAGCGGAATACGGGAGAATCAACCAAGTGAGTATCCGCCCTGTAGAACAAGATTCCCGATTGAGCGTCCGCGGCGCTCGGGTTCACAACCTTCGCAACGTTGATCTAGACATTCCGCGAGATGCGCTCGTGGTTTTCACTGGCCTCTCCGGCTCAGGCAAATCATCGCTCGCATTCGACACCATCTTCGCCGAAGGTCAGCGCCGCTACGTCGAATCTCTGTCGGCCTACGCACGCCAGTTTCTCGGTCAGGTCGATCGACCCGACGTCGATTTCATCGAGGGCCTGAGCCCCGCAGTATCGATCGACCAGAAGTCGACGAACCGCAACCCTCGGTCGACGGTGGGCACGATCACCGAGATCTACGACTACATGCGTCTGCTTTGGGCACGCATCGGCATTCCGCACTGCGCAATCTGCGGTGAGCGCATCGCGCGCCAGACGGTGCAGCAGATCGCCGACCAGCTCATGACGCTCGAGACCGGCACGCGGTACCAGATCGTGAGCCCCGTTGTTTCGCAGAAGAAGGGCGAGTTCGTCGACCTCTTCAAGGAGCTGGCCGCATCCGGCTACTCGCGGGCGATCGTCGATGGTGAGCAGATTCAACTTAGCTCGCCTCCCACCCTTAAAAAGCAGGTCAAGCACGATATTTCCGTCGTCGTCGACCGCCTCGTCGCCGCTGACGATGTGCTGTCGCGCCTCACCGATTCGCTCGAAACTGCTCTCCGGCTTACCGACGGCCTCGTCGCCATCAACTACGTCGACCGTGAGGGGGCCGCGGCCTGGCAGTCATTCAGCGAGAAGCTGTCATGCCCCAATAACCATCCGGTTCAACTGACGGAGATCGAGCCTCGAACGTTCTCGTTCAACGCTCCGTTCGGAGCCTGCCCGGAGTGTTCGGGCCTCGGCACCCGCATGGCGGTCGACTCCGAGCTCCTCCTCGGTGACACCGAGCTGAGCCTCGCCGACGGCGTCATCCTTCCGTGGACGCAAGGCGGCAAGGGCCTTTACAACTACTTCCAGCGCCTCCTTGAGGGGCTTGCGCGCGACCTCGATTTCTCGCTGAAGACTCCGTGGCGTGAGCTTTCGGACGACGTTCAGAATGCCATCCTTCGGGGCAACGACTTCCAGGTCAGCGTCAAGTGGAAGAACCGTTTTGGTCGAGAGATGAAGTACACGACCGGTTTCGAGGGAGTCATTCCCTACATCGAGCGCAAGTTCATCGAGGCGGAGAGCGATTCGGCTCGCCAACGCTACGCAAGCTACCTGCGGGAGATTCCCTGCGCTGTGTGTGATGGCAAGCGACTGAAGCCGGAGGTTCTCGCGGTCACGGTGGATGACCGCAGCATCGCCGATGTCGCCGATCTCAGCCTGATCGACGCGTTCGCCTTCATGAACGACCTCGAACTCACCGATCGCGAAGCAACGATCGCCGCTGCGGTGCTCCGGGAGATCCGAGCCCGGCTGTCGTTCCTCATCGAAGTGGGGCTCAACTACCTCAACCTTGCTCGCTCAGCCGGTTCTCTTTCGGGCGGAGAGGCGCAGCGCATCCGTCTGGCCACTCAGATTGGCTCTGGTCTGACCGGCGTGCTCTATGTGCTTGACGAGCCCAGCATCGGTCTCCACCAGCGCGATAACCGCAGGCTGATTGAAACCCTCGTCAAGCTCAAGAGCCTCGGCAACACGCTCATCGTTGTCGAGCATGATGAAGACACGATTCGCACTGCCGACTGGATCGTGGATATCGGTCCAGGAGCGGGAGAACACGGCGGAACGGTCGTTCATTCAGGCTCGTATGCCGACCTGCTGGCAAACACGCAATCGATGACGGGGGATTACTTATCCGGCCGCCAGTCCATCGCAGTACCCGCCGTTCGCCGGCCCATCGATCCGGAGCGGATGCTCACTGTCGAGGGCGCACGGGCCAACAACCTCCGGTCGGTGACGGCGTCGATCCCACTCGGCACGCTGACCGCCATCACTGGAGTCAGCGGCTCTGGCAAGTCTTCGCTCATCAACGACATCCTCTACAAGGTGTTGGCCAACGAGCTCAACGGGGCGCGGCAGATTCCGGGCAAGCACACTCGCGTCACGGGGCTCGAGAGCCTCGACAAGGTTGTCCACGTTGATCAGGCACCGATCGGCCGCACCCCTCGATCGAACCCTGCGACCTACACGGGAGTGTTTGACCGCATCCGCACGCTCTTCGCCGAGACGGCGGAGGCCAAGGCTCGTGGTTATCTGCCGGGCCGTTTCAGCTTCAACGTCAAGGGCGGTCGGTGCGAGAACTGCTCTGGCGACGGCACGATCAAGATCGAGATGAACTTCTTGCCTGACGTGTACGTCACCTGCGAGGTCTGCGGGGGAGCGCGCTACAACCGCGAAACCCTCTCCGTGCACTACAAGGGCAAGAACATTGCCGAAGTTCTCGATATGCCGATCAGCGAGGCCGCCGAGTTCTTCGAGGCAATCGGTGCGATCCACCGCTACCTCACAACACTCGTCGACGTCGGACTCGGGTACGTTCGCCTCGGTCAGAGCGCGACCACCCTGTCGGGAGGAGAAGCTCAGCGCGTCAAGCTTGCGACGGAACTGCAGCGGCGGTCGAACGGCCGCAGCATTTATGTGCTCGACGAACCGACCACTGGTCTTCACTTCGAAGACGTTCGCAAGCTCCTGATGGTGCTCAACAGCCTGGTCGACAAGGGCAATTCGGTGGTTGTAATCGAGCACAACCTCGATGTGATCAAGTCGGCGGACTGGATTATCGACCTCGGCCCCGAGGGAGGCTCTGGTGGTGGTCAGATCGTCGCTACAGGAACTCCTGAGGATGTTGCCCGGTCCAAGAAGAGCCACACAGGCGTGTACCTCAAAGAGGTTCTGAGCCAGTCGGTGACGGCCGAACGGCTCAGTGTTGCCAACGGCAAGCGCGCTACTCCTGCGAAGAAGGTGTCTCAGGCGAAGACCTCCGCGCCGGTCAAGAAGGCTGCCGTTCGGCCACGCAAAGCTAGCTGACGCGGAGGGGCGTCATGGCGGAGAACACGGTCAGTTACCGGCCCAAAGCCGGAGAAATACCGACCCAACCGGGCGTCTATCGGTTTCGCGACCCCCAGGGGCGCATCCTCTATGTCGGCAAGGCTAAGAATCTCCGCGCACGACTGAGCAACTACTTTGCGCCGTTGCCGAGCCTGCATGAGCGCACGAGACGCATGGTCACCACCGCGGCCTCTGTGGAATGGACCGTGGTCGGCAGCGAGTTCGAAGCTCTCCAACTTGAGTTCACCTGGATCAAAGAGTTTGATCCGCCCTTTAACGTTCAGTTTCGCGACGACAAGTCGTACCCGTATCTCGCGATAACGCTGGGCGACGATGTACCCAGGGTCATGGTCACCCGAACCAAGTCGATCAAGGGGGCCCGCTACTTCGGGCCGTACACCAAGGTTTGGGCGATCCGAGAGACCGTCGATCTCATGCTCAAGGCGTTTCCTATGCGCAGTTGCTCTGACTCGACGTACAAGCGCGCAGAGCAAGCGGGGAGACCATGTCTTCTCGGCGATATCGGCAAGTGCGCTGCGCCGTGCGTCGGCCGGGTCACGAAAGAAGAACACAAGTCGATAGCGCTCGACTTCGCCTCTTTTATGGCCGGCCAAGATACGCGCTACGTCGCCCTGCTCACGGAGCGGATGATGACAGCCGCGGCCGAGCAAGATTATGAGTCCGCAGCCCGGCTGCGTGATCAGCGTTCGGCTCTTGAGACCGTGCTCTCCAAGAACTCAATCGTTCTCTCGGACAGCGTCGATGTCGACATCATCGGCATCGCCCACGATGAACTGGCTGCGGCGGTTCAACAGTTTGTCGTGCGCGGCGGACGAATCCGCGGAGTCCGCGGCTGGGTGGTCGACAAGGAGCTCGACGTTGAGCTGCCCGAGCTGGTCGAATCTGTATTGCAGAACGCCTACGGCGACGATAGCGAGCCGCCTCGGCGCATCATCGTTCCCGCGTTGCCAGAGGACACCTCTGAGCTTGAGCTCTGGCTGGCTGGGCGACGCTGGGAGACCTCTGGCTCCCACGGCAAGGTAGCGCTGCAGGTCGCCAAAAGGGGGGACCTCGCGACCCTGGCTCAGACGGTAGAGACCAACGCCAAACACGCGTTAATGCTTTACAAGACCCGGCGCAGCGGGGACTTTGTCGCGCGGTCCCAGGCCCTGGCCGACATCCAAGAGGCGCTGGGCATGCCCGATGCGCCTCTGCGCATGGAGTGCTACGACGTTTCGCATCTCTCCGGCACCAACATCGTGGCATCCATGGTCGTGTTCGAGGATGGGCTTCCCCGCAAAGACCAGTACCGCCGTTTCAGCATCCCCGAATCCACCGACGATACCGAGTCGATCTACCAGACACTGCGGCGTCGACTAGCGCACATCAGCGAAGAGGCTGTTGTTAGCGACTCGGCAGAAGAGCTAACCGCCCCACGGGACGGCACGAACCGGAGGTTTGCGTATCGCCCCAATCTTCTGGTTGTCGACGGCGGTCAGCCACAGGTGCAGGCGGCGGCGCGCGCGCTCCGCGAGCTGGGCATAACCGATATCCACCTGTGCGGCATCGCTAAACGCCTCGAGGAGATCTGGCTTCCCGACTCGGACTATCCCGTGATCCTGCCGAGGAACAGCGACGCGCTATTTCTGTTTCAGCGTATGCGCGACGAGGCTCATCGGTTCGCCATCACGTACCAGAGGCAGCGGCGCAAGCGGGATATCGGCACAGTGCTCTCCGATATCCCTGGCGTGGGCGCGTCCCGCGTCAAACTGCTCCTCAAGGAGTTCGGGTCGGTCACTCGCCTCAAGGCGGCATCGGCGGAGCAGATCGCCGAAATCAGGGGCATCGGGCCGGTTCTGGCGGAGACGATTCATCGTCGTCTCCGGGAGTGAATAGCGGCCACCAAGATGGGTAGGCTGGAGTCTGCTCATAGAGGGCACGCACCAGACTGAGGGGATGAGGGCAACCGGCATGGCGGAGGGGTCCGAGCGACACGAAGTCCTGATCGTTACCGGCATGTCCGGCGCCGGTCGGTCGACTGTCGGCAACGCGCTCGAGGACCTCGGATGGTACGTCGTCGACAACCTTCCTCCTCAGATGCTGCGGCCCCTCGTCGAACTCGCGGGTCGGGCTGGCGGAAGCCTTCCCCGAATCGCGGCCATCGTCGACGTTCGGGGTGGACGCCTCTTTGCCGATCTCCGCGAGAGCATCGATGCGCTTCGCTCAGGCAACAACGTTCGCGTGGTCTTTCTCGACGCCACCGACGCGGCCCTCGTTCGCCGATTCGAACAGGTGCGCAGGCCGCATCCGCTTCAGGGTGATGGCACGCTCCTCGACGGCATCTCTGCCGAACGAGCACGGATGCTCGAAATCCGCGAGTCGAGCGACCTCGTCATCGACACGTCGGATCTCAACATCCATCAACTGGCCACAACCGTAAATGAGATCTTCAGCCCGGAGCACGCTCCGAATCTGAGGATCACCGTGAGCAGCTTCGGTTTCAAGTATGGTGTTCCGACGGATGCCGACCTGGTTGCCGACATGCGGTTTCTCCCGAACCCGTTTTGGATTCCCGAACTCAAGAGCCTTGATGGCCTCGACGAACGGGTCAGTTCGTTCGTCCTCGCCCAAGAGGGCGCCGAGGAGTTCATTTCTGGCTATATGGGAGCGCTCGCTCCCGTTCTCGCGGGCTATCAGCGCGAGAACAAGAGGCATGCGACGATCGCCATCGGCTGCACGGGCGGCAAACACCGCTCGGTTGCCACGGCAGAAGAGCTCGCGCGTCGCCTCCGCGCAATTCCCGGCGTCGCGGTTAGCGTCAAGCACCGCGACCTCGGACGTGAGTGACACGCGCCACACTTCGCACACTATTTCCCCGCACTAACAGCATGAAAGGATCCACCAGTGGCTCTCACTGCCGATGTCAAAGATGAGCTCACCGGAGTACAGGTGAGCAAGACGACGGTCAGGGCAGCAGAGCTGTCGACTATCCTCCGTTTCTCGGGAGGACTGCACATGATTTCTGGGCGCATCGCGATCGAGTCCGAACTCGACACTCCCGCTCTCGCTCGCCGCGTGCGCAAAGACCTGGCTGAGCTGTATGGCGTCCGCAGCGACGTTTCGGTCGTGCCTGCAAGTGGCATGCGCAAAGACCCGCACTACCTTGTCCGTGTCATCGAGGGCGGGGAAACACTCGCGCGCCAGACTGGCCTGCTTGATGCGCGTCGGCGCCCCATCCGCGGACTACCGAACCGCCTCACGACCGGTTCTCGGGATGATCTCGCGGCAATCTGGCGCGGCGCATTTCTCGCCCAGGGCACCCTCACCGACCCGGGTCGATCGGCAGCACTTGAGGTCGTCTGCCCCGGCAACGAGGCCGCCATGGCTCTTGTCGGCGCGGCTGCCAGACTGAGCATCTCCGCCAAGGCGAGGGATGTTCGCGGCATTCACCGAGTCGTCATTCGCGACGGCGAGGCAATCAGCGCGATGCTTATCGCGATGGGTGCCGTCGAAACGGTGGAAAGCTGGGAGACCCTGCGTCAGCGCCGAGAGGTCCGCGCAACGGCGAACCGTCTCGTGAACTTCGACGACGCAAACCTGCGCCGCTCCGCACAGGCCGCGGTCGCGGCATGCGCACGAGTCGAACGGGCCCTGGAGATCCTGGGGGAGGACATCCCCGAGCACCTACGCTACGCAGGCGAGTTGCGGCTTCGCTTCCGCGAAGCCAGCCTCGACGAGCTGGGGCACCATGCCGAGCCTCCCATCACCAAGGATGCCGTCGCCGGGCGCATCCGTCGACTGCTCGCGATGGCCGATAAGAAGGCCCAAGACACGGGAGTTCCCGGCACCGATGCGAACCTGCCATCGGAGTACGAGGACGCGTAGACTGAACCCCATCCCGCCGAGAGCACATCCTCCGGTGTGCTGCGGTTTTGATCAAGGAGAACCAGATGGCTGAATACACCCTTCCCGAACTGCCGTATGACTATGCGGCACTCGAACCCAGCATCAGCGGCACGATCATGGAGCTGCATCACAGCAAGCACCACCAGGCTTATGTGACGGGGGCCAACACGGCTCTTGCCCAGCTCGCCGAGGCACGCGACAAGGGCGACCTCGCAAACGTGAACAAGCTTGAGAAGGATCTCGCGTTCAACCTGGGCGGGCACGTCAACCACTCGGTTTTCTGGACCAACATGTCCCCAGACGGTGGCGACAAGCCCACCGGCGACCTTGCGGCCGCGATCGACGACAACTTCGGTTCATTCGAGAAGTTCCAGGCGCACTTCACCGCAACCGCCCTGGGTGTCCAGGGCTCCGGCTGGTCGGTTCTCTCGTGGGACTCGATCGGGCAGCGCCTCATCATCCAGCAGCTCTTCGACCAGCAGAGCAATTCGGCAGCCGGCACGGTACCGATCCTCATGCTCGATGTGTGGGAGCACGCTTACTACATCGACTACAAGAACGTCCGCGCGGACTACGTGAAGGCGTTCTGGAACATCGTGAACTGGGCTAACGTTCAGCAGCGTCTCGAGGCTGCCCGCAAGGGCACGACGGGCCTGCTGGTACTCTCCTAGTCATTGCTCCGGGTCGGCTACGTGCCGGCCCGGAGAGCATCTCCGAGCACCTCCAGGTTCCACCTGCAACACGAAAACAGCACCACTGTTTCCGCACCCCCACACGCATCCTGGTCCATCCGACCGACGATGCATTTAACAACAGGAGTCCCTCTTGAGCGTCAAGATCGGTATCAATGGCTTTGGCCGAATCGGCCGCAACTACTTCCGTGCCGCTCTGGCACAGGGGAGTGACCTCGACATCGTCGCGGTCAACGACCTCACCGACACCGCCACCCTCGCCCATTTGCTCAAGTACGACTCCATCACGGGTCGCCTTGATGCAACCGTCGAGGTTTCTGGCGACAGCATCGTCGTCAACGGCAAGGCCATCAAGGTCCTCGCCGAGCGCGACCCTGCCAACCTGCCCTGGGCGGAGCTCGGCGTCGACATCGTTATCGAGTCGACCGGCTTCTTCACTAAAGCTGATGGTGCGCGCAAGCACATCGAAGCTGGCGCCAAGAAGGTGCTCATCTCTGCGCCGGCGAGTGGCGAAGACGCCACGTTCGTTGTCGGCGTTAACCACGAGAGCTACGACCCCGAGCGTCACCACATCATCTCCAACGCGTCGTGCACCACGAACTGCCTTGCTCCTCTTGCCAAGGTGTTCAACGACACGTTCGGAATCGAGCGCGGTTTGATGACAACGGT
>NZ_JBACFR010000285.1:0-9195 GCF_056262345.1 Homoserinimonas sp. | reverse complement strand
GCAGAGGCTAAAGAAGCGCCTGACCCCGACTCGGACGCGATCAGCGGCACCGTGTGGCTCGATGTCGTCCAGGGAGGTGGCGGTGAGAACGGCGAAGTGGGAGACGGCAAGAGGGGGCTGCCCGGCATTAAGGTCGACGCGGTCAACGCCGACGGCACCATTGCGGCCACCGCCGAGACCAATGACGCGGGTCAATACACAATCTCGGGCCTCGACGGCCAGGGGTATGTCGTGGCGCTGCCCGCGTCGAACTTTGACCAGGGGTACCAGGGAGTCTCGTGGCTCAGCTCCGCCTTCATCAACGGTGTGGTCATCCTCTCGTACGTGTGGATCTGGGCCGGATTCGCGATGATCATGATCGCCTCTGGCCTCTCGGCGATGGATCGCTCGCTTCAAGAGGCGGCCCGCATCGATGGGGCCAGCGAGTGGAAGGTATTCACCCGGATCACCGCCCCGCTGCTGTCGCCGGTGATCGTGGTCGTCTTTGTGACGCTCATCATCAATGTGCTCAAGATCTTCGACCTCGTCTACGTGATCCCCCCTGGCACCTCGAAACCCGCGGCGAACGTGATCGCGGTCGAGATGTGGACCGTCTCCTTTGGCGGAGGAGATAACCAGGGGCTCGGCAGCGCTCTCGCGATCCTGCTGCTGATCTTGGTGATGCCGTCGATGATCATTAACATCCGTCGATTCCGGCAGGAGAGAGAGCGATGAGCGACCTCACCATCGTGCGGGGCAAACGCACGGTTGCCCAGCGAATCCTCGGATTCTTTGGCAACAGCATCGTCAACGTGCTGCTCCTGATCATCGCGGTCTTCTGGCTGGTGCCGAGCGTGGGATTGCTCCTCGCTTCTCTGCGCTCGGTCGCCGACAACGCCTCGTCGGGGTGGTGGACAGTCTTCACGGCCCCGGCGCAACTGACAATCGAGAACTACGCGAACCTGCTGGCCAACCCCACCATCACGGGGTCGTTTTGGAACACCATCATGATTTCCGTGCCGACAACGGCCGCCGTGGTGATCATCGGCCCGCTCGCCGGATATGCGTTCGCCTGGATGGAGTTTCCCGGACGAGACTGGTTGCTGATCGGCGTAATCGTGCTGCTGGCCGTGCCCATCCAGGTCGCCCTCATCCCCCTTGCCCGCCTGTTTGGCTCGGTGGGGATCTTTGGATCGGTCTTCAGCGTCATCCTGTTTCACACGGCCTTCGGCCTGCCATTCGCCGTCTTTCTGCTGCGCAACTTTTTTCTGCAGGTACCGAGCGAATTGCTTGAGGCGGCCCGCCTCGACGGCGCGAGCGAGTGGCGCATCTTTCGCACCGTGATTCTGCCGCTCGGGCTGCCGGCGATCGCCTCCCTCGCGATATTCCAGTTCTTGTGGACATGGAACGACATGCTCGTTGCGCTGATCTTCACCAACTCACAATCGCAACCACTAACGGTGGCGATCCAAAGTCAGCTGCGCCAGTTCGGTTCCAATATCGATGTGCTCTCGGCCGGAGCGTTCCTCTCGATGATCGTTCCGCTGATCGTGTTCTTCGCATTCCAGCGGTACTTTGTGCAGGCCCTGCTCGCGGGGTCGCAGCGCTAGCGGCCCTCGGGAATGGGCGGCGGGCCCTCGGGAATGGGCGGCGCCCCGTCGTCGTTAGGCTTGAACGATGAGCGGGCACGGGAGCACTGGCAGGTACGGCAAGCAGCGCGCCCGCATTTCGAGCGCAGACCCGGAGGCGCAGAAGGCGGAAAACGCCGCAGCGCCCAGGATCCCTGATCTGCTGCCCCGCATCCGGCACCTGTTTGCACCCCATTCGCGAGCGCTCACCGTCACGATCGTTCTCGTTCTGATCGGTGCCGGCATCAGCGTTTTGCCGCCATTGCTCACTCAGCAGGCCTTCGACCTCGGGCTGTTCCCGCCGTCGGGGGTGCCCGACATGCCCGTGCTGCTCGAGCTTGTCGGCATCATGGTGTTGCTGTGGATTGCGGCCTCAGCCCTCGGTGTGTGGCAAACCTGGCTCACCGCGAGCGTGGGTAACAAGGTCATGGGCCAGTTGCGCATCCAGCTGTTCACGCACCTGCAGCGCATGGAGCTGGGCTTCTTCACCCGCACCAAGACGGGCGTCATTCAGTCGCGCCTGCAGAACGACGTCGGCGGAGTCGCCGGGGTTCTCAGTAACACGGTCTCGAGCGTGATCGGCAACACCGTCACGGTCGTCGCGGCGTTCGTAGCCATGCTGCTGCTCAGCTGGCAGATGACGCTCGTCGCGGTCATCCTGATGCCGCTCATTGCCGTCGCCCAACGCCGAATCGGCCGGGTGCGCGCCCGCATCGCCGCGGCAACGCAGGAGTCGCTGAGCAACCTGACCGCGATCACGCAGGAGTCGCTCAGCGTGAGCGGCATTCTGCTCGCCAAGAGCTTCACGCAGCAGGGTGCCGAGGTCGGGCGCTACACAGAAGAGAATCAGCGCCAGATCGAACTGCAGGTTCGTCAGGTGATGAGCGGGCAGTGGTTCTTCGCCACGGTGCAGGTATTTCTCTCGGTCATTCCGGCTATCACCTATGTCGTCGCCGGCTGGCTCATCCTCGGCAACGTGCCCGTCACGGCGGGAACCATCGTGGCGTTCACCACCGTGCAGGCTCGGCTCACCTGGCCTCTTATGGGGCTCATGAGGGTCGCGCTCGACCTGCAGACATCATCCGCTCTGTTCGCCCGCATCTTTGAATACCTCGACCTGACCCCCGCCATCACGGATGCCCCCGGCGCGCGTGAGGTGCCGTCGCAGTCGCTGGGGCGCATCCAGTTCGATGACGTGACGTTTAGATATCCGGATGCCCCGGCAGATTCCCCCGCGACGCTCAAGGATGTGTCGTTCACGATTGAGCCTGGCAGCTTTGCGGCGTTCGTCGGCCCGTCGGGTGCCGGCAAGACGACGGTGTCGTACCTGATCCCGCGGCTCTACGACGTGAGCGGGGGCGCTGTGCGGTTTGCCGGTGTCGATGTTCGCGAGCTTCAGCACGAAGACCTCATGCGCGCCATCGGAATCGTGAGCCAGGAGACCTACCTCTTTCACGCCACGATCGCCGAGAACCTGCGGTATGCGCGCCCCAATGCCACCCAGCAGCAGCTGGAGGATGCGGCCCGCCAGGCCAACATCCACGACACGATCATGTCGTTCCCCGATGGGTACGAGACGGTTGTCGGCGAGCGAGGTTACCGGCTCAGCGGCGGCGAAAAGCAGCGCGTCGCGATCGCCAGGGTGCTGCTCAAGGACCCGGCCGTGCTCATCCTCGATGAGGCAACAAGCGCGCTGGACTCGGTCTCGGAGCGCATCGTGCAGACGGCGCTCGATCAGGCTGCGAAGGGCAGAACAACGGTCGCGATCGCGCACCGTCTCTCGACCGTCGTGCACGCCGACGTGATCTTTGTGGTCGATGGCGGACGCATCGTGGAACAGGGAACGCACGACGAGCTGCTCGCCGAAAACGGTGTCTACGCGACGCTGTTCCAGCGCCAGGTCAGGGCCGAGTAGCGGCGTTCTGCTACGAACGCTCCGCGAGGAGGTCGTTCATCAGATCGATCTCCTTCTGCTGCACCGTGACCATGCCCTTGGCGAGCGTGACAACGACGCGCTCGTCGCTGCGGTCGAGAACCGCTTCTGCCATCTCGACTCCACCCACGTGGTGCGCGATCATCAGTTCGAGAAAATACTTCTCCGCCTCGACGCCCGTCAGAGACTTGAGAGTGGCCAGCTGTTCGTCGGTCGCGAGCCCCGGCATGGGGCCTCCGGGCACGTGGGAGCTGCCACTATCGCCTGAGCCGTGATCGTGGGTCGCCCCGTCGAGGGTCGGCCGCGTCATCCAGGTCATCGAGGGTTCCGGCGCAGCCTGGGGAACACCCCAGACAGTGAGCCAGCCGAACATTTGGCCGGCCTGCTGCTGCTGAGCGGTCGCAATGTCGTAGGCGAGCATACGAATCTCGGGGTCGTCGGTGAGATCGCGCACAATGAGCGACATCTCCACGGCCTGCAGGTGGTGTGTCTGCATGTCCCGGGCAAAGCCCGCCTCGGCACTGGTCGAGGACGGTGCCGAATCGGTGGCGGGCACGGAGACCCGGCCCAGACCGAAGGCAACACCCACGAGCACGGCGGCTCCGAGGATGATGCCTACGATCAGGCGGGTCGAAACGGCGGTCTTAGAGCTTTCCTGGGCCATCGATTGCTCCGACGCAGCTGGCTCCGGGCTCCGGAACGTCACCGGCCTGCCAGTACTTCTCCACGAAGTCGGCGAGACGCGTGTCATCGACGCCGTCGAGCTTGATCTGGGCACCCCACGCAGAGGCGACGACCGGGGCGTCGAGTCCCGGGTAAGGAGAGAGGATCACGTAGCTCGAAGGCAGGGAGCCGCGCAGGGTTGCGAGGTCATCACCCGAAACACTGTCGGGGTCGTACGTCACCCAGACGGCGCCGTGCTCGAGCGAGTGGACGGCGTACTCGGGCTGCTGCGGCTCTTCGTAGATGCCACAGTTGAGCCATGCCTGGTTGTGGCTGCCGCCCGCGGGCGGGTTCATGTCGAATTCGTTCTCGTAGTCGACGACGCCCTGCACGTGGGTGTAGTCGATGTCTTCCCACGTCTGCACGCCGTCGATTGCGATATCCGCAGGGTCGCGCTTGGGCACAGCGCTCGAAACGACGATGGCCACGATGATCGCGACAACGGCAACGGCGGCCACCGAGCTCAGAGTGATCGCAACGATGCGGTTGCGCTTGGCCCTCGCCTGCTCCTTCTTGAACTTCTCCACCTTCTCCAGGCGACGCTGTTCGCGCTCCTGCTTAACGGTGAGCTTCTTTGCAGAGGGCGGGACGACCTGCTCGTCGGCAGGGGAGTCGGTGTCGCGGGATGGCACGGATGGTGTCCTGTCAGTAGTGCGGCAAGAGAGGGTGGGCTGCTGTAACCCATGAATCTCCCATAGCTTAGGAGAGTCGATCTGCAAGAACTGTGTAAACGCATCAACTATTCCCGTTGCGCGGTTTCGACTCCACCCTCAAGTTCTGCCCGGCTGTCGCCGCTGTCGGGCCCCGCTGATAGATTGTGCCCACCATGAAGTATGCAAATACCGTCCTGGATCTGGTCGGAAACACGCCCCTCGTTAAGCTCAACAAGGTCACGGAGGGGATTTCGGCGACCGTGCTTGTCAAGGTTGAATACCTCAACCCCGGTGGCTCCTCGAAGGATCGCATTGCGACCAAGATCATCGACGCCGCAGAGGCGAGCGGTGACCTCAAGCCGGGTGGCACCATCGTCGAGCCCACATCGGGCAACACGGGTGTCGGCCTCGCGCTCGTCGCCCAGCAGCGCGGCTACCGCTGCGTTTTCGTGTGCCCCGACAAGGTGAGCGAAGACAAGCGCAACGTTCTGCGTGCCTACGGGGCCGAGGTCGTCGTGACCCCCACCTCCGTTGCGCCCGACAGCCCGGAGTCGTACTACTCGGTCTCCGACCGCCTTGCGCGCGAGATTCCTGGCGCCTTCAAGCCCAACCAGTACGCGAACCTCAACGGCCCGCTCAGCCACTACGAGACAACGGGTCCCGAGATTTGGCGCGACACGGATGCCAAGCTCACGGTCTTTGTCGCGGGCGTCGGAACCGGCGGAACGATCAGCGGCACGGGAAAGTACCTCAAGGAGGCCAGCAACGGAGCGGTGCGCGTTGTCGGCTCCGACCCCGAAGGCTCCGTGTATTCCGGTGGCACGGGCCGCCCCTACCTCATCGAGGGCGTCGGCGAAGACTTCTGGCCCACCGCCTACGACCCCACGGTCGTTGACGACATCATCATGGTTTCGGATGCCGAGGCCTTCGATATGACTCGTCGCCTCGCGCTCGAAGAAGGCCTGCTCGTCGGCGGATCCAGCGGCATGGCCGTCGTCTCCGCCCTTAAGGCGGCCCAGGACCTCGGGCCCGACGACGTCGTCGTCGTTCTACTGCCCGACGGCGGGCGCGGCTACCTCGGCAAGGTCTTCAGCGACACCTGGATGGCATCGCACGGTTTCATCGCCGCAGGCGAAGGCACCCCGCTCGCGGAGATCGTCACGGCCGACGCTGCCACTATCCCTCATGTGCGCCCAGACTCGACCGTGCGGGATGCCATCGCGGCGCTCGCCGACCACGCTCTCGGTCGCCTTCCCGTGCTCGCGGGCGAGCTCCCCACCGTGCTCGGCGAGGTCCTCGGATCGGTCAGCGAAGACGCGCTTCTCGACGCCGTCGCCGTTGACGACGCCGTGCTCGACGACGCCGTATCGGAACACCTGAGCGAGCGCCTGCCACTCGTTGGCCTGTCTAGCTCGACCGAGGTTGCCCGCGAAGCCTTTGCGGCATCCGGCAGCCCCGTTCTCATGGTGATGAACGACGGCCACCCCGTCGGCCTTGTCACCCGCCGCACCGTGCTCGCGCATCTCAGCAAGTAGTTCGCAGTAGCGAGCAGCTAGCTCTGCGCAGCGCGCGTCACCCCCAGCTTCACGAACCAAAGGATCCACGATGAGCGACTTCAGCACCAGGGCTATTCATGCAGGCCAGGAGTTCGACCCCACGACGGGCGCCGTCGTTCCGCCGATCTACATGAGCTCCACGTTCGTGCAGGACGGCATCGGCGGGTTCCGCGGCGGTTACGAGTATGCGCGCGGCGGCAACCCCACGCGTGACTCACTGCAGACCCTGCTCGCCTCGCTCGAAGGGGGAACGCACGCCTACAGCTTTGCCTCCGGCCTCGCGGCGGAGGACGCGCTTCTGCGCGCCATCCTCGCCCCCGGAGACCACGTGCTCATGGGCAACGACGTCTACGGTGGCACGCACCGTCTCGTCAACCGCCTTCACGTGCCGTGGGGTGTCGAGCTTTCGACCGTTGAGATGAGCAATGCGGATGCGGTGCGCGCCGCGATTCGCCCCGGCGTCACGCGCGTGCTCTGGCTTGAGACGCCGAGCAACCCGCTCATGAAGATCACCGATATCGCCGCGCTTGTGGCGATCGGCCACGAGGCCGGCGCAATCGTCGTTGTCGACAACACGTTCGCGACTCCCTACCTGCAGCAGCCCCTGGCTCTGGGCGCCGATGTTGTGGTGCACTCGACGACCAAGTACCTCGGCGGCCACTCCGATGTGATCGGCGGCGCCGTCGTGCTGAGCGACGAGGAGATTGCCGAAAAGGTTGCTTTCTTGCAGTTCGGCGCCGGGGCTATTTCGGCCCCCATGGAGGCCTGGCTTACGGTGCGCGGCATCAAGACGCTCGCCGTGCGCATGGATCGCCACTCGTCCAACGCGCACACGATTGCCGCCACGGTCGAAAGCCACCCGGCAATCGAGCGTGTCTACTACCCGGGTCTTGAGTCCCATCCCGGCCACGAGATCGCCGCGCGCCAGATGAGCGACTTCGGCGGCATGCTGTCGCTGGCGCTCAAGGGCGGCCCTGAGGCAGCCAAGCGCGTCGCCGAGGGCACAGAGGTCTTTCAGCTGGCCGAGTCGCTCGGTGGCGTGGAGTCGCTGATCGGGTACCCGACCGAGATGACTCACGCCTCGGTCAAGGGCACGGAGCTTGCTGTACCCGAGAACGTGATCCGCCTGTCGGTGGGCATCGAGGGCATCGATGACCTGCTCGGCGACATCACGGCGGCGCTCGACCGGGCGTAGCCCCGGCGCGGAGCGGTCGCTGAGCCCGCGCGGCTAGCCCGCGCACTCGTGCCGTGCGGCTAGCCCGCGCGCTCGTGCCGTGCAGCTAGCCCGCGCGCTCGTGCGTGCGCGCTCCCTCCTTCGCCGAGACTGCGCAAGTTGCTCTCGCGGCGCGGTTTTCGGCGCGATTTGCGTAGTCTCGGCGGGAGAATCGGGCGCCCGCAGGAGCGCGACGGCGAGCGGCAGACGCGTACGCCGCACATGCTTCGCCCGTGCATAATGGATGCGTCCCGCAGAATGTGAACGTACACATTGACAGGCTTGGTGGAATCGATGGAACCGGAGAAGGTTCGCGCCCCGAACATTCGGGACGTCGCAAAGCTCGCGGGAGTGTCGTACCAGACCGTTTCTCGGGTACTGAACGAGTCTCCCAACATCCGGCCGAGCACCAAAGAGCGTGTGCTCGACGTCATCGAGCAGATCGGGTTTCAGCCCAACCAGGCGGCCAGGGCCCTCGTTACCAACCGCAGCCGAACCATCGGCGTGCTCTCGGGCGACACCGCGCACTATGGGCCAACGACGAGCGTTCACGCTATTGAGCTGGCGGCGCGGCAGGCGGATTACCGCGTGATGATTACCAATACCTCGAGCGACTATGAGTCGATTCGCAGCAGCCTTGACTCTCTCAGGCAGCAGGCCGTGGAGGCCATCGTCATCATCGCTCCCCAGGTGCGGGTGTTCGATGCCATCGCCGACATGAACCTCACGATTCCTTTCGTGACCCTCGACTCCACGCAGCGAGACACCAGTCGCAGCATGTCGGTCGACCAGTTCGCTGGGGGACGCCTTGCCACCCGCCACCTGATCGATCTGGGCCACCAGGAGATTGAGCACGTCGCCGGGCCGCAGGACTGGATCGAGGCGGATGCTCGCATGCGAGGATTCCTGCACGAGATCAACGAGGCCGACCTCACGACGCGCCCGCCCATCCTGGGGGACTGGACTGCGGCGTTCGGCCACCATGCAGGCAGGGAGTTGCTGCGGCATCCCGACTTCACCGCCGTGTTCTGTGCCAACGATCAGATGGCGCTGGGGCTCATGCACGCGCTGCACGAGGGCGGAGTTCGTGTGCCGCAGGATGTAAGCGTCGTGGGTTTCGACGATATTCCGGATGCCGCGCACCTGTGGCCGCCGCTGACGACCGTTCGTCAGGACTTTGCCGAGATCGGCCGCAGGGCCTTGGCCATTCTGCTTGACGAGATAACGGGATCGACGGATGCCCGGCACGACCAGATCGCTCCCGAGTTGATCGTGCGGAGTTCGACTGCCCCGCCTTCGCGATAGCGCTGGAGTATGCGTACGCCTTGATATGGATTCGGTCACGTATCCTCGGGAGGCCTTGACAGCACTCCCGCAAATGGGGGTAGCATGTCGCCTGATGTGAACGGTCACATCTAGCCGCCCCGACGCCGCATCCTCAGGATGGGAGCCGATGGAGCGGGGACTGATCCGCTGACGAAGGAGTCGCCCGGTGAGTTCATCCGAGAGT
>NZ_JBACFR010000284.1:0-3148 GCF_056262345.1 Homoserinimonas sp. | reverse complement strand
CCGTGGGCCCGCATGATCGACGTGAGCATGTGCGTTGTCGTCGATTTGCCGTTCGAGCCGAGAACAAAGATGTTTCCGTGCTCAAACTGCCGGGTGATGTCGTGCAAAAACTCTGGCGCGAGCTTGAGGGTGGCATATCCCGGGAACGCCGAGCCGCCGCCCCGCAACCGAGCTGCTACGCGAATCGCCTTTCCCACCATGATCGGAAGGAAGTAGCGAAGAGCCGAAGGACGAGCACCCAGCGGACGGTGCTCCTTACTCAAGGTAATCCCGCAGCGACTGCGACCGCGACGGGTGGCGAAGCTTGGCCATCGTCTTCGACTCGATCTGGCGGATGCGCTCGCGCGTAACGCCGAACGTGTCACCGATCTGGTCCAGAGTCTTAGGCATACCGTCGCCTAGGCCGAAGCGCATGCGAATAACTCCTGCTTCGCGCTCGGAGAGGGAGTCGAGCAGGCTTTCGAGCTGCTTCTGAAGCATTGTGAAGCCCACAGCGTCGGCGGGAACCACGGCTTCGGTGTCCTCGATAAGGTCGCCGAATTCGCTGTCGCCATCTTCACCGAGCGGTGTGTGCAGAGAGATGGGCTCGCGACCATACTTCTGAACCTCGACGACCTTTTCTGGGGTCATGTCGAGCTCGCGGCTCAGCTCCTCCGGCGTTGGCTCGCGGCCAAGGTCCTGAAGCATCTGACGCTGCACGCGGGCAAGCTTGTTGATGACCTCGACCATGTGCACGGGAATGCGAATCGTGCGGGCCTGGTCGGCCATGGCGCGAGTGATGGCCTGACGGATCCACCAGGTCGCATAGGTCGAGAACTTGAAGCCCTTCGTGTAGTCGAACTTCTCGACGGCACGGATCAGGCCCAGGTTGCCCTCTTGGATGAGGTCAAGGAACTGCATGCCACGGCCCGTGTATCGCTTTGCAAGCGAGACGACGAGTCGGAGGTTGGCGCCGAGCAGGTGGCTCTTAGCGCGCTGCCCATCCTTGGCGACCCACTGGAGTTCGCGCCGCTGTGTCGGAGAGAGCTTCTCGCCCTCGTTCGCGAGCTTGTCCTCGGCAAAGAGACCTGCCTCGATGCGCATGGCAAGTTCCACCTCCTCAGCTGCGTTGAGGAGGGCGACCTTTCCAATCTGCTTCAGGTAGTCCTTGACAGGGTCAGCGGTTGCGCCCGTGATCGCGGCTGAGTACACGGGGACTTCGTCGTCCTCGTCCGCCATCGACAGAACGATCGCACCGGTAGGCAGCTTCTCGTCCTTCGAGGTGTCCTCGGTGTCGCTCTCGTCGCCGTGTTCGGCGTCGGCGTCGACCTCGGGCTCTTCGTCAACCTCGGGTGCCGCAGCCTTCTTGGCGCGAGGGGACTTGGCAGGGGCCTTAGCCGCGGTCTTGGCGGGCGCCTTCTTGGCGGCAGCCTTGGCCGGAGCCTTCTTGGCGGGCGCCTCGGCGACGTCAACCTCAGGTTCGGTCGTTGCGGCTTCAGCAGTCGTCTTGCGGGTAGCCATGAGGTTACCTTTCATTCAGGAGGGTCGTGCCTTCCCTATCGGGGCAGCACTAAGACCCATGTCAAGTCCTGGGGGCGCTCATCACAAAGGACATGCGCAACCCAGTGGACGTCGAACGGGTCTCAGTGGGCAATTATTGCACGGTTTACTGGTCGGTGTTCGCACGGAGAGCACCGTCAGGAAGATTTGCCGCGATTCACCGCATTCATGGAGGTAGTGCGGCAGCTATTCGCGCATACGCCTGGTGATTGCTCTGGAGAGTGCAACCCACAGGGGGGCCACTTCTATTCCCTCATCGAACTTCATACGATGCCGAGTCTTGCGTCGCGACAGCACCAGGAAGACAAAGCCGATCGCCATCACGAAAAACTGTGAGGCGAACGCTATCCGGAAGGTATCCCAGGAGTAGAGCTCGACAGGGTTGCCGGCTGCGGCATACAGATTGGAAGCCAGATCGAGAGTCACGCCGATCAGGTACATCATCACGAAAGCGGCAACGAATCCTCCAACATTAACAATCCCCGTCGCCGAACCATGGCTCCGCAGGGGGTTGAATGCGCGCGCAAAGTCGAAGCTGATGAGAGAGCCGGGCCCGCCGGTGCCCAAGACGATGATCAGCAGGACAACGAGCCAGAACGGCGGCGGATCGTTGCGGATGAGCACGTAGGCCCAGGTCAGCGCTGTCGTGAGCACGATACCGATCACCATCGTCGACCGGCGCATGGGATAACGAGCCGAAAGCACACCGAGAATGGGTCCTGCGATGAGGCCGACCACGAGGAATACGCTCAAGAGCGCTGCGGCCTGAGCTGTGGAATACCCCAGAGCGCTCACCATGAAAGGGAATCCCCAGAGCAGACTGAAAGTCGTGCCGGGAGACTGAGTGGTGAAATGCGACCAGAACCCGAGCTGAGTGCCAGGGCGTTTGAGCGCATCACGGGCAAGCCTGAGTGCGCCACCCCAGGTCTCGGGCCGGGCAGCGGTCTCTGCGCCATCAGGGGCGTTGTGGACGACCACCAGCGTGAGCAGAAAGACAACGAGGGACAGCATCGCTGCTGCACCGAACGCCGCCGACCAGCCAAAATCGTGCAGCAACCACGCGAACGGCACCACCGAGAGGAGCTGCCCGAGCTGCCCGATGTTGCCCGTCCACTGCGAGACCTGGGGAAGAATCTTGCCGCCGAACCAGTTGGGCAGCAGTCGCAGCACAGAAATAAAGGTTGTCGCATCGCCAGCGCCCACCAGCATCCGGCCAACCACGGCAAGCGCGAAATGGTCGGAGAACGCGACGAGAAGCTGGCCGGTGAGCATAAGAACAGCACCGCTGGCGATGAGAACTCGGGAGCCGAACCGATCGAGCAGCACACCGACGGGTATTTGTAGCGCTGCGTAGACGACGAGCTGCACCACGGCCAGCGTGGAAAGCGCAGAGGCCGAGATGGCGAAGCGGTCCGTGGCCTCGACCGCTGAGACGCCGAGCGACGAGCGCTGCATGACGGCGACGATATAAGCGAATAGAGCAGCGCCCCAGATAATCCATGAACGCCGAGAGTTCACGCCACGCCTTTCATTTGTCGATCCCTCGACGTAAATTCACTCGACGCGACTAGCGGTCGGAACCTTCATCATCATTTCGGGGACGAGACGC
>NZ_JBACFR010000283.1:0-5674 GCF_056262345.1 Homoserinimonas sp. | reverse complement strand
TCTCGTTGCTGGGATTGGGCGTCAGCCTCGCGGTTTTCGCTCCGACCCTGCTGCTCCTGGTGTTCCCTCCGCACGAAGCTCGACCCCTGGCGGACATCCCCTGGCCGCTCGCCTATTGCGAACGGCTGGGGCAGATCGGCTGCATCGTTGCGCCCGCGCTCACAGGCGCACACCATGGCACGGGGCCTGCGATCGTCGTGCTAGTCCTCGCGATCGGTGCCTACTACGCACTGTGGATTCGCTATCTACTCCGGGGCCAGAAATGGTCCCTCCTCTATAGACCCGTTGGGGGCGTGCGGGTGCCTCTGGCGGTGGCCCCCGTCGTGTACTTCTTCGCGGCCGCAGCGTGGCTCTCCAGCTGGTGGATCGCCGCCGCAGCGACGATATTGGCATTCGGCCACATCCCGGCCTCGCTACTCATCGCTCACGCGGTTCCCCAGGAGGGGCGATCGTCCTAGGCCTGCAGGGTGGCCCGGTTATCAAAGCTTTCGGCGAGGCGACGGTAGGCACCACGAAAGAACACCAGCGGCTCGCGAGCAGCGTGCTCCATGGGGCTCATCTCGACGACGCGAGCGACAACGATGATGTGGTCGCCCGCCACGAGTTCGTCTTCGAGTTCGCAATCAACCCACATGACGGTGTCATCGATCACGGGGTTGCCCCCCATGGTCGACTTCCACTGGATGCCGGCCCACTTGTCACCCAAACTGCGCCCGAACTGCGCGGAGACGTGCTGCTGGGATTCCGACAGTACGTTGACACAGAATCGTCCGGCTGTGCGGAGCTTGGGATATGTGGTCGACGTTTCCATCACCGAGAACGACACGAGGGGCGGATCAATCGACTGGCTGAAGAACGACTGGCATGTCATGCCAACAGGCTCTCCATCGTGCATTCCAGAAACGATCGTGATTCCCGAAGCAAAGTGACCCAGGGTTGCCCGAAAGTCGAGGGGAGAAAACTCGCCGCGAGCGGCCAAGGGGTGGAGCGTCTTTTCCATGACAATTCCAATGCTCAGAGGGGCTATGTCACTAGCCTGCACGCACTCCCCGCGGGCAGACAAGCGCCCGGGGTTACGTTCTGGCGAAGGCTCAGTTACCCACCGATTGCGCCAGTGTCGAGCCGGCGAACACAGCGATGCTGGGCCAGTTCGCCGCCATCGTGCCTGACCCAAACGCGCCTCACGCGACGGCCGGGCGGCGCGCAAAGCCCCGCGTTGCCGCGGCCCCGACGAGGGCGACGAGGGCAACCGCGAGCAGCGAACCGGCAAGATCCCATTGAGCGGCGAATGCACCGAGCGCTATGGGGCTGAGGGTCGCGCCGATCGCCTTGGCGATCGACTCCGCAGCGGCCGCGCTCGAACGGATGGCCGGATACCACGACACCATCACGGCGGGGCTGAGCGGCATGAGCATCCCCGTGAGGATTCCCAGCACGATCAGTGCGGCGATCTCCGCAATAAGAAAACCCGATCCGACGGCCGCAGCGTACGCGATGCAGGCGAGCGGCAGAAGCCAATAGATGCGGCCCAGTAGCTCCGTCGCCGTGTACCGCGCCAAGCTCAGCTGATTAACACTGCTGCCAAGGAACACCCCGACCGGAATCAGTATCGCCAGCCCGATGCGCTGCGTGATCGCCGGGTCGGTCTCATTCAGGAGCAGGCTTACGCCGTAGTGGCCGCTCTGGATAATCCAGCCCACACCGGCAGCCGCGACCAGCAGGCACAGGGTCGATGGGCTACGAGAGGTGAGGCCGACCTCGCGCATGAGCATCCGCAGCCGCACCGCGAAATGCGGAACCCGCTCATCGGATGCCGCGCGCCCCGGCCCGCTCGGCATTCGGTTGACCAGCGCTGGCGTGAGGCAGAGCACCCCGATGCCGTACGCCGCCACGACGCAGAAATAGAGGGATGGCGCACCGATACCTGCGGCGGTGGCGCCGAGAGCGAGCCCCGTCGCTGCACCAAGACTGTTGAATGTTTGAAGGTTGGAGAACGCCCGGTCGCGCCTCTTAGGGTCGGCGTTATGTGCGTCGGCGACGATGATCGAGGCACACAGCAGCAGAACGCTGGTTGTGACCCCCGTAAGAATTCGACCCGTCAACAGAACGGCCACGTTGGGCACAACGATGAGGGTCAGAGACACAACGACGTTGACGGCGACAGCCCACGGCAAGACTTTGCGGGCGGGGATTAGGTCGAAGAGAGGCCCGAATATGAGAGTGGCCAGGGCGGATGCGGCGTTGTAGATGCCAATCGAGATTCCGACGGTCGTGAGGTCTGCGCCGAGCTGGTGGCCGAGCGCGACAGAAACCGGAATGTACCCGAGCTGCGACAGCGGGGTGAGCAGCACGAGCATGCCGGGCAACGGGCCAAGCGGGTGCCTTCCCCGGGTGGAGCGGCTCACAGACACTCGCCGGCGTCTGCCTGCACCCGCTCCGGTTCGAGTCCGATGCGAACAACATCCGTGCGCTGTCGGCCCGAATAAGTGAGCACAACATCACCCGACGGCACCCGCACGGTCGTCTCGATCAGCAGAAGAGGGTCACGAAGGCCGACATCGAGAACCTCTGCAGCAGACGCATCCGCCGCTATCGCCGAGATCGTGCGCTGCGCCCTGAGGCCCGAGTATCCAAAGCGGCCCTCAAGTACGTCGAAGATGTCGCCCTGAGCATCCGCCGGTTCAAAGCGATCTTCGCCCCGAAGCGGCACGTGGTACGTGCGCAACGAGCCGGGTTTGCCGTTGTAGTTGAACACCCGCTCGAAGATTGCGAGACGCTCGACATCCGGCGCGAACTCCGCGCGCATGGGCTCGGGAATGGTTGCCGACACCCGCCAGCCGATCAGCCGCTCCCACCGAAGAGTGCCGGCGTCGCGCACCTGGAGCGAATCGACGAGGTGGTCGGTGCGCCACCGCGACGGGTCGCTCATGACATACGTTCCGACTCCGACCGTGCGGTCGATAAGACGCTCATCGGCCAACATCTGCAGCGCGATGCGGGCAGCGTTGCGCGTGCAATGAAACTGTCTCGCTATCTGTTCATCGGAGGGCAGCCGCTCGTCCTTGTCCAGCGAGGCGACCACAAACTCGGCGAGAAGATCGCGCAGGCGGCGAGCCTCGTCCTGCCTGCGGTGCTGGCCGAGGTCCAGGATGCGGGCGCCCGCAAGGTCGCGGGCGACTCGAGTCGGGGGCGACACCGCCGGGTCGTTTTTCGGCGGGGCTACTGCCCGCCCGCGTTCGCCCACCGCCGTCACTCGAACTTCGGAACGCCGAGCGTGTCGCGCAGGGTCGACCCCTCGTATGCGGTTCGAAAGCGGCCACGCCGCTGAAGCTCGGGGATGAGGAGGCCGACTACGTCGATAAGGTCGCGGGGGGTCACCTGCGGATGGGCGATCATGAAGCCGCCCCGGCTGCCCGATGCCTCATAAGACTCCTCAAGGTAGTCGGCAACCTGCTCGGCGCTGCCTGCAACGGTGTGGTCGTAGCCCGTCGCGGTGCGCCAAGCGCTATCGATCAGTTCGTCCTTGGTCATCTCGTGGTCGGCGCCATGGTCGGCGATCAGATCGCGGAAGGTAACGGGGCTTGCGTTCTTGGCGATCACCTCCTCCGTGAGTTCGGCGAGGGTGAATCTGTCGGGCAGCTTCGCAAAGTCGAGGCCCGAGTTGTGCGACATCTGGGCCGCGGCAGCCTCGCGCGGCAGGAGGCCCTGCAACTGGTTTTTACGGGCCTGGGCCTCCTCTGCCGTCTGGCCGACGATGATCTGCAGATCCCACAGGATTCCGACCTTCTCAGGGTCGCGGCCCGAATCCACGAGAGCGGCATCGAGCGCCTTTCGATGCTCGGCGCGATGCTCATTCTTGAAGGCTCCGCCGAAAATGACGTCCGCGAACCGAGACGACGCCTGGATGCCTCGGGGAGAGCCGCCCGCCTGGATAAGCACCGGTGCCTGCTGAGGGCTCGGAACGGAGTTGAGTGGCCCCTTCACCGTGAAGAACTCGCCGATGTGATCGATCGGCGCCACCTTCGACGCGTCGGCGACCTGGCCGGTCTCACGATCCCACAGGTAAGCATCCGCCCCGACACTGCGCCAGAGAGCCGTGCACACTTCGACGAATTCCTCCATGCGGCGATAGCGGGCGTCATGATCCATGAGCTCGTCAAAACCGAAGTTAGCCGCATCTGCCCCTCTGCTCGACGTGACGATGTTGAATGCCATGCGGCCGCCCGTGATGTGGTCGAGAGAGTTGAGGAGACGCGCCACGTAGAACGGAGGCAGGAACGTCGACGAGTAGGTAAGACCGAAACCGATGTGGCTCGTCTCCTGCGCGAGTGCCGCAATGTAGGGGCTCATATCTTGCCGCGGCGCCCCGATGCCCCAGCGCACGGCCGCATCGATCGAGTCGCCGTACGTCGACGGGATGCCCGTGCCATCCCCGAAAAAGATCATGTCCATGCAGCCGCGCTCGGCGGCGAACGCGAGCTCCTTGTACATGCGGAGGTCGGGAAAGTTGTAGCCCGCCCACGAACCTGGCAGGCGCCAACGCCCCTGATGGTGCGAGAACGAAAGGTCAAGCGCGAGGCTCATCTGGTAGGTCATTGATGCTCTTTCTCAGTGCGTTCAGGCGGCGGCGACGGCAGGCATATCGATGTGGTCGAGGAGCGGCATGACTTCGGTTCCGAAGCGTTCGATGCCATCGATGAAGTCGTCGAACGTGAGCATGATGCCCGCGGTCCCGCTCACGGCCGCCAACCGGTTGAGGTGATTGGCGATCGTCTGAGGCGAGCCGACGACCGGGGCGCCACCGCCATAAAACGGGTTGCTCTTTGCCTCGGCGACCTTCTGCGCGATCGATGCGCTTGATCCGTCGGTGGACGTGTCATTCGAGTACTCGCGATACATGCCCTCGAGCGCCCCCGCATCCGCTCCCTTTGCGTAGTGCTCCACCTTGCGAGCCGCGTCGGCGTCGGTGTCGCCGATGATGAGCATCGACGAGGCAAACGACTGGGGGTTACGCCCCGTCACCGCCGACGCCTCCATGAGCGACGCATGAGACGCCTCTACCTGCTCGGGTGTCGCACCGGCGCCGAAGTGGAAGTCGGCATACTCGGCGATGAAGCGCCGGCCTCTCGGCGACGCCCCCGCCGAGATGATGTCGATCGAGTTCGTCGGCTTGGGCAGCACCTCGCAGTCCTCGACGGTGAAGTGCTCGCCCGCGAAGTTAACTCGTCCCTCTGCCCACGACTCTCGCAAGATGTGCGTGAACTCGCTGAGGTAGTCGTAGCGGTAGCCGTAGTAATCGTCACCAGGCCATGCGCCCATCTGGGCGTATTCGCTGCGGTTCCAGCCGGCGATCAGGTTGAGGCCGAACCGACCGTTCGAGACGTCGTCGACCATCGCCGCCATCTTGGCCGCGACGACCGGATGGTAGGTGAGGGGCGAGATCGTCGCATAGAGCTTGATGCTCTCCGTGACGGGCGCGAGCGCCGCCATGAGGGTGAACGGGTCGATTGTGTAGTCCCAATGCTGCGTTGTTCCGCCGAAACCGCGGTACTTGAGCATCGCGAGGGCGAAGCCGAAGTTGTACTTCTCGGCCCGCTGCACGATTTCGCGGTTGAGATCGTAGCTCGGCATGTACTGGGGCGATGTCTCCGACAGGATCCAGCCGTTGTTGCCG
>NZ_JBACFR010000282.1:0-7931 GCF_056262345.1 Homoserinimonas sp. | reverse complement strand
CATCGTCGTCACGATCGACAGCAATGCCACCGCAATCGGCTTCACCGTTCGCGATCACGGAATCGGCATGACGGCCGATCAGCTCGACCATGTATTCGAGCGGTTTTGGAGAGCGGATGCATCGCGGCAGCGCACGATCGGCGGCACAGGTCTTGGCCTCGCCATTGCCCTCGAAGATGCGGGACTGCATGGCGGTGTCATCGAGGTGTGGTCTGAGCCCGGATCGGGCACGGTGTTCAGAGTGACGTTGCCCCGCATCCCCGGCGCCGCTCCCGGCGAATCGCCGCTGTCCCTGACTCCCGAAGACAGGGATGACGAAGCGGATGCGGCCTCGGCTGTTGAGGAGGTTCAGGATGCTGGATAAGCGCTCGGCCTCACTCTCGACCCTGCGCAGGGTGATCGCTTCTGCAGTAGTCCTGCTGGTGGCCGCGCCGGTGCTGTCGGCGTGCGTTGGTATCCCGCGCGCCGGAGCGGTGTTCGTGGGCGACGAGGTGAGCCAAAAAGATCCGGGAGGCATCGAGTACATCGTCGATGGACCCGGAGAGGACGATAGCGTCGAAGAGATCCTGAGGGGCTTCATCAACGCGTTCAAGAGTTCGGGTGACTACGACGTCGCGCGCCAGTTCTTGAGTTCGGAATTCGTGAACGACTGGGACCCGCGCGAGAGCGTTCTTCTGCACACCGGCGCCTCCAGGTTCGTGCCAGTAACGGCCACGGCGATGGACTTCGTGCTCACGCCGAGTGCCTCCGTCGATGCTGCCGGGGCCTACCGATCGTTCACCCCGGCACCGGCAACGCTGCACTACGAGTTCGTGCAAGAAGATGGCCAATGGCGCATCAGCTCGGCTCCGAATGGAATCGTGCTCACGCTGGGCTCATTCCAGAACGCCTTCAGCCGCCAGGTTCTCTATTTTCTCGACACCGGGGGCAACTACCTTGTTCCCGATCTGCGGTGGTTCCCCGTGGGCACGGCGGCAACCCGGGTGGTCTCGGCCGTGCTGGCCGGCCCCCCACCGTGGTTGCAGGGCGCGGCAACGACCTCATTCCCTGAGGGCACGCAGCTCAGCTCGCCCAAGCGGGTGGCCGTCGACGGCCAATCTGCGCTGATCGACCTCACCCCTGAGGCTTTGGCGGCATCCGAGGCGCAGCGTCAGCTCATGCGCCTGCAATTGGAGGCGAGCCTGGGCCGGGTGTCGAGCATTTCATCCGTCGTTATGTCGGTCAATGGCAGCGAGCTGCCGGTGGGAGAGCCCGTCAGAGGCCTGCCGCAGGCGAGGCTTCAGGTCGATAGCAGGCCGCTCATGCTTCACGACGGCGTGTTCGGATACTTCGCGAACGGCACCGTCACCGAGATCGATGGGCTGAGCGACCGGGTTGTTGCCCTTGCGCCCCGGGCAGCAACACTGGGCTCGAGTGAATCCGTCGCTGCGGTGCTCGGCGTGGATGGGGTTTCTGTGGTCAGACGGCAGGGTTCGCCGACGCTCGTCGATTCACGCACCGACCTCGTTGCACCGTCACTCGACGGCTATGGGTACGTGTGGTCTGCTCAGCGCGGTTCGACGGCTACGCTTCAGGTCCTCGGCTTCGATGGTGAGCAGTTTGCCTTTACCTCTAACCTTCCGGTTGATGGCGAGGTCGTCGGCATCGAGGTTTCGCGCGATGGCTCGCGGCTCGCGATCCTGCTCAAATCCAACGGCGGTCCACGTCTTATCGTTGCGGCCATCATTCGCGACACGGCAAACGGCCAAGCACCCCTCTCACTGGGTGTGCCCATCCTCGACGCGGTGGAGGAGAGCGGCACCGCGGTCGGCCTCGCCTGGATCGACGAGACCACCGTCGCTACGCTCGTCGACTCCGGAGCGCGATCCGCCGTGCAGTCCTACCAGGTGGGCGGGTTCAGATCGTCGCTGGGCTCGGCGGATGCTGCCGTGGGAATCGTAGGAGCCAACGGCGAGAGCGGACTTCGCATAATCGGTGCCGACGGCATCGTGTCGGTGCGTCGGCCGAGTGGATGGCAAAGCACCCAGGTGGAGGGTTCGTTCATCGCAACGCAGCGGTAAGCGAGCTTCCTCCCCACCGCCGGCCCGAGTCGGCAGTCCCGACCCTGACGCGGGCGCCAGGGGGAGTGGGTCTTCGACTGCCACCATCGGCGGATGCTTGCTCGCGTTCTCGAGGCCGTGCACGACGCGGTTGCGTTGGTTCTGCCGGTCGCCTGCACGGGATGCGGGGCTCCCGATCGTTCCGTCTGCGGTCAATGCCGCTCGCGGCTGGCGCCGGAGCCCCGGACGCGCGTCCTTGAGGACGGCACGATCATCGTGTCGGCGCTCCGCTACGAGGGTGTCGTGCGCCAGTGCATCATCGGGCTCAAAGAGAACGGAAGAACGGATGCCGCGCGCTACCTTGCGCCCGCGCTCGCCGCGGCTGCGGAGGCGGCTCTGCTGGCCAACCCGCAGGGCGAATCGCCGGTTCTCGTGTGTGGCGTGCCATCCCGAAGGGCGTCGTTTAGCGCACGGGGATACTCGCCGGTTTCCGTGCTGTGCCGACTCGGCTTCGGCTTTCACCCGCGCGCCGTGCTCGCGCAACGAGACGGCGGCGTGAGTCAAAAGTCTCTGGGACGCCAAGGCCGCAGATACAACGCCGGCGGGGCCTTTGTTGCCGTCGCCGACCTCGCCGGAAGGAGGGTGCTCATCGTGGACGACGTTGTGACAACGGGGGCGACGATCCTCGATGCTGCGCGGGCGATTAGAGAGGCCGGAGGGTACGTGATCGCTGCCGCCGTAGTGGCGGACACGCCGCTCGTGAGGCAGGTTGGCTAATAGCTTTCACCATATTCGGAGGGTGTCGCGAAAGTTCTCGTGACATCTCCAGCAGCCAGCACTACGGTGAACAAAAGAGGCGCGCAAGCTCGCCTGGTTTCGCGAATTGCGCGTCGAAAGAGAACCAGGAGGACGGCATGGAAATTTCCATCTACGGACGCAATGTGGATATCACGGATCGCTTTCGTGACTACGCGACCGAGAAGGCGGAGAAGGTTTCACACCTCGCGCCCAAGGCCATCGCTTTTGAGATCAAGGTCAGTCGGCACAACGAGAAGAATTCGTCATCCGGAGAAGATCGGGTCGAACTCATGCTCATCGGGCCAGGGCCTCTCGTGCGGGCCGAGGCGGAAGGAACCGACAAGTACGTCGCCTTCGATATTGCCCTCGACAAAATTCTCGAGCGAATACGACGGGCCAAAGACCGCAAGAAGGTGCATCGCGGTCAGCATCGCCCCGTTTCGCTTCACGAGGCGTCCACCGGTGGATTCAGTGTTGTTGACATAACCCCGGCTAGTCCGGAACAGATCGAACAGGTGACAACGGGCTCGATCCCCGTGCAGCCTGCCCCCGAGCCCGGCGAGGACGACTGGAGCCCCGTCGTCATCCGCAAGAAGCTGTTCCCCTCGATGACCATGACGGTCGAAGACGCGCTCTACAACATGGAGTTGGTCGGGCACGACTTCTACCTCTTTATCGATGCGGAGAATGACCGCCCCAGCGTTGTCTATCGCCGAAAGGGATGGGACTACGGCGTCATCGGTCTCGATGATGCCGCCGCGCGAGAGGCGACAGGAGCACGTAGCGCCCGTCGCTAGACAAGCGCGGTAACACCGGAGGAGGGGCGCGTCGGCGCTCCTCCTCCGCTGTGTTCAGGCTGCGCGCTCGTGACCTCAGCAACGCGTGTTAGCGAACTCTCATCGGGGCGACAGCTAGGATTGCTACGCTTGACGGTGCTGTGCCCGAGCACGCTCGCGACTGCATCGGTGCACCGCGGAGGTCGGCGGGGGCCGGCACGACCCGACCAAACTTTGAGGAGCTTTCGGTGGCCAATGTTCTAGAGCGTGTCCTTCGCGTCGGTGAAGGACGCACGATGCGCAGGCTGCAGCGCTATGCCTCCGCAATTAACAACCTCGAAGATGACTTCACGGAGCTGAGCGACGACGAGCTTCGCAACGAGACCGTTGAGCTGCGAGAGCGCTACTCCAACGGCGAGTCGCTCGACGACCTGCTGCCGGAGGCGTTCGCCGCGGTCCGCGAGGCTGCTAAGCGCACCGTCGGCATGCGCCACTTCGATGTTCAGCTGATGGGTGGGGCAGCGCTTCACCTCGGCAACATCGCTGAGATGAAGACCGGTGAAGGAAAGACCCTTGTGGCAACACTCGCGGCCTACCTCAACGCGATCCCCTCGCGCGGTGTTCACGTGATCACGGTCAACGACTACCTGGCGAGCTACCAGTCAGAACTCATGGGCCGCATCTTCCGCGCTCTGGGAATGACTACCGGCTGCATCGTGAGCGGGCAGAGCCCCGCAGAGCGGCGCGAGCAGTACGAAGCAGACATCACCTACGGCACGAACAACGAGTTCGGGTTCGACTACCTTCGCGACAACATGGCGTGGCAGGCCTCAGACATGGTGCAGCGCGGTCATCAGTTCGCCATTGTTGACGAGGTCGACTCGATCCTCATCGACGAGGCCCGCACCCCGCTCATCATCTCCGGGCCGTCGTCCGGAGAGGCCAACCGCTGGTTCACCGAGTTCGCGGGCCTGGCCAAGCGCCTCGTGCCCGGCGTCGACTACGAGGTGGACGAGAAGAAGCGCACGGTTGGCGTGCTTGAGCCCGGCATCGAGAAGGTCGAAGACTACCTCGGCATCGACAACCTCTATGAGTCGGCGAATACCCCGCTGATCTCGTTCCTCAACAACTCGATCAAGGCAGCAGCCCTGTTCAAGAAGGACAAGGACTACGTCGTCATGAACGGTGAGGTTCTCATCGTCGACGAGCACACGGGCCGCATCCTGATGGGGCGCCGCTACAACGAGGGAATCCACCAGGCAATCGAGGCCAAAGAGGGCGTCGCGGTCAAGGCCGAGAACCAGACCCTCGCCACGGTCACGCTGCAGAACTACTTCCGCCTCTACAAGAAGCTCTCGGGCATGACCGGTACGGCCGAAACAGAGGCCGCCGAGTTCATGAGCACGTACAAGCTCGGTGTCGTCGCGATTCCGACCAACCGTCCCATGCAGCGCATCGATCAGTCGGACCTTGTTTACAAGAACGAGCAGATCAAGTTCGAACAGGTCGCAGAAGACATCGTCGGCCGCCACGCAAAGGGCCAGCCGGTTCTTGTGGGTACGACCAGCGTCGAAAAGAGTGAGTACCTCTCCAAGCTGCTCGCCAAGCGCGGCGTCAAGCACGAGGTGCTCAACGCCAAGAACCATGCGCGAGAGGCAGCGATCGTTGCCCAGGCGGGCCGTCTCGGCTCCGTCACCGTCGCGACGAACATGGCAGGGCGAGGCACCGACATCATGCTCGGTGGTAACGCCGAGTTCCTGGCCGTGGCCGAGATGAACCAGCGCGGACTGAGCCCGGTCGACACGCCAGAAGAATACGAATCGGCTTGGGACGACGTGTACGCCCGCGTTCAGGCCGAGGTCAAGCACGAGGCGGAGAAGGTCATCGAGGTCGGCGGCCTCTATGTGCTCGGCACAGAGCGCCACGAGTCCCGACGCATCGACAACCAGCTGCGCGGTCGCTCCGGACGACAGGGTGACCCCGGCGAAAGCCGGTTCTACCTCTCGCTCACCGACGACCTCATGCGGCTGTTTAACTCTGCCGCCGCCGAGTCGCTCATGGGTCGTGGCAACGTGCCAGACGACATCGCGATCGAGTCAAAGATCGTGAGCCGCGCCATCCGCAGCGCCCAGGCACAGGTCGAGGGTCGCAACGCCGAGATTCGCAAAAACGTGCTCAAGTACGACGACGTTCTCAATCGCCAGCGCGAGGCCATTTACGCCGACCGTCGCCGCATTCTTGAGGGCGACGACCTGCACGAGCGTGCACAGCACTTTCTTGAGGATGTTGTCGGCGACGTCATCGACGCGCACACGTCTGAGGGCCACGCTGATGACTGGGACTTCGACGCCATGTGGGCTGAGCTCCGCACGCTTTACCCCGTGTCGATCACGCCCGACGAGGTAATCGCCGAGGCGGGAGCCCGGGGCAAGGTCACGCACGATCTGCTCCGCAACGAAATCCTCTCGGATGCCAAGCTTGCCTATGAGAAGCGCGAAGCGACCCTGGGGTCTGCCGCGATGCGTGAGCTTGAGCGCCGCGTAGTGCTTTCGGTCATCGACCGCCGCTGGCGCGACCACCTCTATGAGATGGATTATCTGAAGGACGGCATCGGCCTTCGCGCGATGGCCCAGCGCGACCCGCTCGTTGAGTACCAGCGCGAGGGTTACGCCCTGTTCCAGACGATGATGGGGCAGATTCGCGAAGAGGCTGTCGGGTTCCTCTTCAACCTTGAGGTTGAGGTGACTCCTGCTGGGGCCACCGCGTCTGCTCCCGTTGTCGCGGCCAAGGGTCTTTCGGTCGAGTCCACACCGGCGCAAAACCTCAGTTATTCAGCTCCGAGTGCCGACAATGGCGGCGAGGTGGAGGTGCGCAACCAGCGCGGCCAGATTGACAAGGCCTCGACGGCTCGTGCCCAGCGTGCGCAGCAGCAGACCGTCGCCGCGGCGGCGCAGCAGGGGCAGCCTGCTGCCGCTGCGGCTCAGCCCGCGCAGCGTGGTGCTTTCGGGCAGCAGCCGACCGCAGCGCCGACTCCCGTGAACCGGGCACAGCGCAGGGCGCAGGGCAAGAAGAAGTAGCGCGCTCGCGAGAGCCAGACTAAAGAAGGCCGGTCCCTTTGGGGCCGGCCTTCCTTTTTTCTTGCGCTTTCTGCTGGCGACTAGCGGTTCGTGCCTAAAGAACGTTGATGGCTGTGGCTCTCCAGCGAGAGTCGAGGCCCTCGAGCCTGATCGCCACGGCCCTGCTTCGCGCTCGACCGTGCACGATGACGACGGCTTCGACCACCCCGTCACGCGGTTCATCAACCACGACGCTGCCGATGGAAAACGTGGGGCGGCTCACCTGGGCGCCGCGCGCCCTGCGAGCGCGGTCAGAGAGCACGACGCGCTTAACGAGGTTGCGGTAGACATCGTCGGTGACCCAACGGGCGATCTGCTGTAGATCGCGCGCGCCAGCCAAGATTTCGACAACGCAGCGCGTGAGGTTCTCGAGCAGGGGCTGCGGGTCGGGCAGCGAAGCCGTCGTCGTCGGCTGGTGGCCAAAGAATGACTCGGGTTCGAACGGCTGGCGGATGATCTTGCTGGGCAATCGCTCGGGAAGCGCAGCGGCGGAGGCTCGGGGCATGGGATCTCCTGGGCGGGGGAGGAGCGCGAACGGGGTCTACCCCTCTTTGGGGGTCAGGGTGACTCAACCACGCATCTGAGGAATAGTCCACGCCCCCGATTCGGGGCTGTGGAAAACTCGCGAGCATCCCGCTCGGATGTCCTACGTTCTGCACATGCGCTGGGACAACCTGTTCGACGACCTCGAGAGCCAACTCGAGGCCGAGCTGGAGGCCGATGACGTCGGGCTTCGGGTCGAAGAGGAGAGGCTGCGTCTCGCTCGCCTGGGTTTGCGTGACCGGCTCGTTGCCATCGCGACAGACACGCTCGGCAGCGACCTCCCGGTGCGGTTGCTTCTGGGAGATCGCCGCAGCCTCGACGTGCACTTCATCACGCTGGGTCGCGACTGGGCATCCGTCAACCGAATCGGGGGGCCGTCAAGCTACTGCTTGATTCCGTTCGCAGCGATCTCGGGCATCGTTCTCATGCGCGCCCAGTTGCAGAGCAGCCTCGCGAGCCCCGCGGCTCCAGACAACCTGGCCTCCCGGCTCGGTTTTGGATACATGCTGCGAGACCTTTGCCGAAGGCGTACGGCAGTCGAGATCACCCAGTCACGGGGCGAGGCCATCCACGGAACCATCGACAGGGTCGGGCGGGATCACCTCGACCTGGCCGTGCACGAGGCGGGAATCGCGCGGCGCGAGCGGGATGTGGCTCAC
>NZ_JBACFR010000281.1:0-2628 GCF_056262345.1 Homoserinimonas sp. | reverse complement strand
ACGCGCTCCCTGCCCGCAAGTCGGTGCTCGGCGGGCATCACGATGTCGGCGAGGTCGACGGCGAGGGGAGTGCGAACGAGGTTGCCAGGAATCGCGAGCGGCACATCTCCCCAGCTGTGAACGACGGCGATGTCGACCCGGCCGCCGGCGACCAGGTCGATGGAGTCCCACGGTTCCCGTTCGGCGATCTCCAGAGCGAGCCGCGGATGCTGCGTCGTCACCGCTTTGATAGCGGGCGCGATGAGCCCTCGGGTGGCGGTGGAAAACGCTGCAACCCGCAGACTGCCCGTCACGGTTCCCGCCTCGCGATGAAGGCCAGACTCGAGCTGCTCGATGTGAGCGAGGAGTTGACCGCCGGCGTCGATGAGGTGGCGGCCCTCTGACGTCAGCACCACGCCCCGTCCGACGCGCTCGAGCAAGGCGAGCCCGAGCTGCCGCTCGAGCCGCTTGATCTGCTGTGACACGGCGCTGGGGGTGAAGTCGAGGGCCTCCGCCGCCGCAATCACGGATCCGTGCGCGCCAATTGCGCGGAGTGACCGCAGTGCCGTGACGTCAATCATGAAGCGATGCTACCTGGTGTGCATGCAAATCGTTTGCTGGATTTACATGGTTGCGGCGGGAGAGGATGAGCAGGTGAATCTGCGTGACTGTCTGCTCGCCGCTCTGGTAGCCACCCTGTGGGGCATCAACTTCGTTGTCATCGACTGGGGAATGGACGGGATTCCGCCGCTGCTGTTCGCGGCCATCCGCTTCACTGTGGTTCTCCTTCCGGCCATTTTCTTTGTGCGCAAGCCGGATGCTCCCTGGCGATTCATCATTGGCGTCGGGGTCTTCATGTCGCTTGGGCAGTTCGGCTTTCTTTATGTGGCGTTGCACCTGGGAATGCCGCCGGGGCTCGCCGCTCTCGTGCTCCAGGCGCAGGTGATCTTCACGATGGTCATCGCCTCCGGCGTCCTTCGGGAGGTTCCGGCACCCGCGCAACTGATCGGGGCAGTGATCGGCTCGGTGGGCCTCGCGATCGTAGCCGTAGGGCGAGAGGGCAGCGTGCCCCTTGTCGCGCTTGTTCTGTCTCTGCTCGCCGCCCTGTCGTGGGCCATCGGCAATGTTGTCTCCCGGGCATCCGGAATCTCGGGCGGCCTCTCATTGACGGTGTGGTCAGCGCTTGTTGTGCCGATCCCGTTGTTCGCGCTCTCGCTCCTGATCGACGGCCCGGCCGAGATCGGAGCAGCGTTGGCCGGCTTCTCGTGGGAGGCGGCGGTTTCGACGATCTACACCGCCGGACTGTGCACCCTGTTCGGGTATGCCATCTTCAACCGGCTGCTCTCGAAGTATCCGTCTGCCGCCGTGGTGCCGTGGATTCTGCTGGCTCCGGTCGCGGGAATCGCGGCAGCCTGGGCGCTCCTGGGCGAAGTTCCGAACACGGCGGAATGGATCGGCGGCCTCCTGCTGCTCGCGGGGCTGCTCGTGGCGCAACGGGCGGGACGACCGCGCCTCACCGCACAGACCGCCACCGCAGATAGACCGGCTTTCGATCGATCAGGTGCCTCGAGTTCAGTGGTCCCCGGCGCGGGTGGTGCGGCGGCGGGCCAGCAGTAGTCCTGTAATGCCCACTGCGAGGAAGGCTGCGGCAAGAGCTCCGGCGATTCCGGACTCCGCGCCCGTCGCGGGCAGGACGGGCGGTGCCGCGACGGCCGGGGTAGCGACCTCGCTGCTGCAGGTGTCGGTCACGAGAAATGATGCTCGATCGACGACCCACGTGGTCACGTCTGGCGTGCCGAAGCCGATGTAGCCCCGGGCTTGTTCCGGAGCCACGGGTCCCGTGTACGACATGGTGACGGTGCCGGACTGCGGCGGCGCGGGCGCGGGGAGCACATCAAGGTCTACCCAGACGCGCTCGCCATCGATCCTGTTGACCGTGCCATCTCCGCCGGGGATGACGTTGGCGGTGCTGAGGGGCGCGAACGCCAGGGGCTCGCCCGCGCCGATACCGCCCGCGAGCGGCACGGACGGGTCGCTGACACCGCCGTTGTCCGCAAGCGTGTAGTCGAAGGTGAAGCTCTTGACGACGCGGATGCATCCTGCGGGTGCCGTGGCTGACATTGCGAAAGTGTGGTGGCTGAAGTCGCCGTCGTACTGGATGGCGGTGAGCGGAAAGGCGACGCTTCCGTCGATCGCGAATGCGCCCGCATCCCCCCACACGGCGTAGTCATAGGGGATCTCGATCGCGACATCCGCTGGCACCGTGTATGTGGTGACTGTGGTGACCGTCTCGGTCGCTGCAAAGGCTGGGGCGGCGGCGGTGACGACGATGAGGGTGGCGGCGGCCACTCCCGAGAGCAGAGCTTTGCGCACGATGGGTTCCTTCAACTGTTAGCGGAATCCCACCATCGCGCAGGCATCGCCCTCACACAGGGGACCTAGCCCCCCAACTGGGCCCCGAGTTGTCGGGCGGGCGGCGAACCAGTCCTATCGAGTGAGATCGAGCGAGATCTTGCCGCGAGTGTGACCCTGCTCAAGAATGGCGTGTGCTTCGGCGACCCGATCGAGGGGGAATACCGCGTCGACGTGCACTCGCAGCTTGCCCGCTTCTATGAGATCGGTGAACTCGGCGAGACGGCGACCGTCGGG
>NZ_JBACFR010000280.1:0-9743 GCF_056262345.1 Homoserinimonas sp. | reverse complement strand
GAGGTGGATCGTGCCCGTGTTGTTGTTGAGCGCACGGTTGTTGATCGTGTCCTTCCAGGTGAGCCACGGGTGGCTCGTGGTCTGGAGGGAGATCAGGATCGACTTGAACTGCTCGCGAGCGCCGATCTTCTTGAACAGGCGCATCTGGCCCGCCTCGGCCTTGGCGACGTACTCGTTGTACTTCTGAGAGAACGCCTTGCCGTAGAGCTCGTTGAGGTCGCTCACCTCGAGCGGGTCGAAGAGGTACCAGTCGTCGTCGTTCTGCACGCGCTTCATGAACTCGTCACTGATCCACACCGCGGTGTTCGCGGTGCGGGTGCGGCGGTACGGGTCGCCCGAGTTCTGGCGAAGGTCGAGGAACTCGGGAAAGTCGAGGTGCCAGTTCTCCATGTAGAAGCAGAGGGCGCCGAACTTCTTGCCGCCGCGGCTGACCGCCCGGAGGATCGAGTCGATGGTGTGCATGAAGGGAATCGGACCGGTCGAGGTGGTGTTGTTCGAGCGGATCGGCGAGCCCTGCGCGCGCAGCTTGGTGACGCTGAGTCCGATGCCACCGGTGCCCTTGGTCAGCCACATGACATCGCGCGTGGTCTTCGCGATGTGCTCCATGTCATCCTGCATCTCCATGACGAAGCAGTTGGCGAGCTGGGGGTAGATGGTGCCGGCGTTGACGAGGGTCGATCCTGCGGCGAGGTACTCGAGCTTGGACATCTTGTCGTAGAACGCGATTGCGGCAGCGGTCGGGTCTTGCTCGTTGAGCGACAGACCCATCGCGATGCGCATCCAGAAGTACTGCGGAACCTCGAGTGCGTCGCCGTTGCGACCCTTGATGCCGTAGCGGTTGTTGAGGGTTACAACACCGATGTACTTGAGCAGGCTGTCGTGGCTGTGGTCGAGGGCAGCAGAAAGACGGGAGAAGTCGAACAGTTCACCGAGGCGGGGGTCGAGAAGGCCCTCCTCGACGCCGCGACGCACATTCGGCTCGAAGTGCTCAGCGTGCAGGCTCCGCAGTTCGGCGTCGTCCGAGTAGTCGCCGAGAACGCGCTTATAGATGGTCTTAAGCAGGAGACGGGCGGCGACGGTGTCAAAGGCAGGGTCGTCTTTGATGTTCTGAAGGGCGACCTGGATGACGGCCTCGTCGAGCTGCTGCGTGGTGATGCCGTCGAAGAGCGTGAGCTCGAGTTCGCTCGCAATCTGGGTCACCCAGGTGATGTTCTCGTCGAGACCAGCGCTGGCCTCTTCAATCGCCAGGTTGATTTTGTTGGCGTCATACGCCTCACGCTGACCGTTGCGCTTAACTACGGTGATTGCCACGATGCTCCCTCTTCGTCTTCCGACGTGCTTTTGTGCCTGTGCCTGTGTGTCTATGTGCCAATGAATGGCTGGTTCCTGCGGCTTATAGGAGGTGTGGTGGTACCGAATACTCCCGGTTTTACGACGTTGCCCCGGCCGACTAACGCTTCTCCCCCTGCGCGGTGTAACCACTATATAGCGGGGGTATCCGTCACGCGATATCCCATATCTAGTGGGCGTGTCATCCACAGATGTGCATAACTTCGCCGAGTTCTGCACAGCCTGTGCACTAATCCTGCGCGCAACCACCGACACCGAAGGCATGCCGCGCACTATCTGGCGAGAAGCTCGGCGGCATACAATCGAGCTCTCGTGAAACGCTACTTAGACCTTCTCAAAACCCGCGGCGTCGGGCGCATCATGGCGGCGCAGTTGGTAGCCCGATTCCCGGGCGGGATGCTCTCGCTAGCGTTTCTGCTGCACATCGAGCAGGTCTACAACTCCTACGGAATCGCCGGGCTTGTGCTCGCCGCCACGAGCATCGGGCAAGCCATCGCTGGTCCGCTCACGACGCGGTGGATGGGCGTGTGGGGAATGCGCCCCGTCATCATCCTGACCGCCTCGATCTGCGCGGTGGCGGTGTGCACCATCGCCCTGGTCGAGATGCCCGTCGTGCTCTATATGGTCGTCGGCTTTATCGCGGGCATCACCAACCCCCCAATCCAGCCCGCCGTGCGCACCATTTACCCCAAGATGGTCAACTCACAGCAGCTCACGCCCCTCTTCTCTCTCGACGCATCGCTGCAGGAGATCATCTGGGTCGTCGGCCCGGTCGTCACGACCTTCGTCGCCACCCAGATCGGCACGACCCAGGCCATCTTGGTTGCCCTCGTCTTTCTCGTGCTCGGCACCACCTGGTTTGTGCTGTCCCCCGAGGTTTCGCGGGTGCGCATCCCCCGCTCGCGGCGTCGCATGGGGGCGGTGCTGCTGCGCCCGCCCGTGATGCTCGCGACGGCTGTCGGCTTTCTCCTTGTCGGTGCCTGCGCCGCAGTCGAGGCCGGGGTCGTCGCGACCTTCGGTCACGGCGACGCCAGCGCGGGAATCGTGCTGGCCATCTTCTCGATCGGCTCGCTCGCCGGCGGCCTCACCTTCGGCCACCGCCCCATCGACTCGTGGGCTATCGCCCGGCGCATGGCCATCGTCTTCGTCGGCCTCGCGCTCGCGTCGCTCATCCTCGAACTGTGGTGGATCTCTATCGCGCTCTTCGTGGCCGGTGTCGGAATCGCCCCCGCCCTTGCCGCAATGTTCACCATCACCGCGGCCAGTGTCAAGTTCAGCGAAACCGCAGAGGCCTACGGATGGATCGGCACGGGTCAGCTCATTGGCGCTGCCATCGGCTCCGCCCTCGCCGGATTCATGATCGACGCGTTCTTGGCTCCGGGCGCCTACTGGATCGCCGCAGCATTCGCCTTTGTCGGCGTCGTGGTCGCCGCGGTGTTCCACAAAGCCAGCCCCGACCTGCGCGGCCGCGATGCGAGCCCGATCCCCGACACGGAACCCATCGACACTCTGGGCTGACAATCTGGGCTGACACCCTGGACTGACGCCGGGCCGCACCGGGGCCTACGCCGCAGCGAGGGCCGCTTCGTCGCCGTTGTCGATGTCTTCGGGGTTGGGCAGCGAGACAAAAAACCTGAACCAGATCAGCGCAGTGAACAGCGAGATCACCCCGCCCACAATGAAGGGCAACGCGAGGTCGATGCGGCCGAGCAGGCCGCCGAGCACCGAGCCGACGGGCATGCTCCCCCACAGCAGGGTGCGCCAGGTTCCATGCACACGGCCGAGCAGCCGCCCCGGGATGACGCTCTGTCTAAACGACATGATGAGCACGTTCCACACGGTGAGGGCGGCGCTCACCACGATCCACCCCACCGTGAGCACGATGAGGTTCGGGAACAGCCCGATCGCCGAGACCGAAACCGCGGTGATCAGGTTCGCGCACGCCACGGTGAGCCCCATGCCCCACCGAGCCGTTATCCGGGGCGTCAGCAACGATGCGGCGATGCTGCCGACGGCTCCCGTAAGCATGAAGACCCCGAAAAGGGCCTCCGGCAGCCCGAGCCCGTCAACAATAAACAACACGAGACTCGCGGTGGCCATAGAGAAGGCCAGCCCGTCGGCAGTGCTGATGAACCAGAGGGTGCGCAACTGCGGCCGAGCCATGATGAACCGGTAGCCATCGCGAAACTGGCGATGCCACGGCACCGTCTCGTCGTTGGTCTTGGCATGAGCCCGGGCGAACTGCCGGCCGGAAGCGACCTGCGGCAGCATGAAGGCAAGCACAGCGGCCAGGGCATACACGGCGGCGTTGGCCCCGATGGGGATGAGCGCAGAGAAAACGAAGAGCAGAGAGGTGAAAGGCCCCGCCACGAAGTTCTGCACCACCTGCTCGCCCGCCTCGATGAGGGAGTTGCCGCGGGGCAGAGCGGCCTTGGGCAGAATGCTGGGCACCACGGCCCTGATGGCTCCGTCGTACACCGTCTCGAACATCCCGTAGACAAAGACGACAACGTACAGCCACCAGATGGTGAGACCGCCGGTCGCGGTGAGCACAAAGAGCAACACGGCAAGCATCGTGCGAACCGTACTCGCCACGGCGAGCGCCATCCTGCGATCGACCTTGTCGATGAGGATGCCGGCGGGGATGGCAAAGAACAGCCACGGCAGCATTGCGAGAGCCGCGATGCCCGAAATGAGCAGGGGGTCGAGCGTGATTTGAACGGCCAGGAGAGGAATGGCCGTCCGGGCGATCCCGTCTCCCAGACTGCTGGAAAGGTTGGCGCTAAAAAGATTGGCGAACGGCCGGCCGAGCGGTTGTTGCCGTGGTGTGTTGCTTACCACCGCGGGTGGATCGCCTCCCTGAATCGTCTGTCGTAGATGTCGCGCACTCCCTCGGTGAACCCGGAGGAGAGCTGCGGAACGTCGCCCGCCGCAGCGTTCGATTCGGCCTGAGCGATGCTGCGCGCCCCGGGGATCACGGTGCTCACGCCGGGAAGCTGGGTCACCCACGCAATGGCAGCCTGCGCTGTCGAGAATTCCGCCGCCTCGGGCTCGCCCGCGAGCAGCGCTGCAAACTCTTGAGCGGCGGCGACTCCCGTTTCGAAGTCGACACCGGAGAAGGTCTCCCCCACATCGAAGGCGTCGCCGTGACGGTTGAAGGTGCGGTGATCGTCGGGGGCAAAGGTCGTTTCGGTCGTGTAGCGCCCACTGAGAAGCCCGGACGCGAGGGGCACCCTGGCGATGATTCCGACGCCCGCGTCGATTGCCGCGGGCAACACGGCGTCAAGCGGCTTGAGCCGGAACGCGTTCAGGATGATCTGCACCGTTGCGACACCGGGTCGCGCAATAGCGGTGAGGGCTTCATCCGCCGTCTCAACGCTCACGCCGTAGCTGGCGATGGCACCCTCGTCGACGAGCAGATCGAGCGCATCGAAAACGGCATCGGATGAATACACGGCGGTCGGCGGGCAGTGCAACTGCACGAGGTCAAGGGTGTCCATGCCGAGGTTGCGGCGCGAGCGGTCAGTCCATTCGCGAAAGTGGGCGAGCGTGTAGTTCTCCGGAACCTGCTCGACGCGACGGCCCATCTTGGTGGCGACCGTGATGGAGTGTCCGGGGCTATCAGCAAGAAAGCGACCGATGAGGGCTTCGCTTCGCCCGTCGCCATAGACATCGGCCGTGTCAAAGAACGTGACACCACCCTGGGCTGCGGCATCGAGGACGGCAAAAGCATCCGCCTCGCTGACGTCCCCCCAGTCAGCTCCGAGCTGCCAGGTGCCGAGCCCTACTGCCGATACTGTGCGGCCGGTGCGGCCGAGAACTCGTCTATCCATGCGTGCGAGGTTAGCCGACCCGGTCGATTTGCTGGGCACTCTGGATGCGCGAGCTCCCGTCGATCACCGTTGCCACCTCGCGAGCAAGCTTGCGATGCACGATGTGGTCATTGAATTCGACCCTGTGCACCGTGACGTTGCGCATGTTGTTGATAAAGCTCATGCTGCCGGGAACGATGAACTGATCGAGGGAGCCGTAGACGACCTCCACCGGCACAGGGATGCGGGCGATGTCTGTCGCGGTGGTCTGCGATTCGATGCAGTGTTCAAGCGACAGGGAGAATGCCCTCCAATTGGATTCCGTAATGCCGAACACATTGGGAATGGGCATGAGCTTGGCCACCAGGGCGGCCCGCTTGAGCGTGAACTCTTTGTGCGCGCGCAGATAGGCGTAGGCCTTGAGGTAGGCGCTGGTCGCCGCCCGGACGACCGGGTCTCCGATCTCCTGTGGCACCAGGTAGACGGGCGGGCTCACCAGAACGACTTTGTCGAGCTGCTTGGAGTTGGTGCCCGCATAGCGCGAGACGATGAGCGAGCCCAGCGAATGCCCCACGAGCGTGTAGCGAGAAGGCAATTTGAGCGACTTGATGGTGTGCGCCAACCACTCCACATGCTCCTCAAGCGTGTACTTCGCATCCTCGGGAGCAGGTGACCCCCCGTGCCCAAGGATGTCGATGCAGATCACCCTGTGATCGTCTGAGAGCAGCGGAACTAGGTTCTCCCACGTGATCGACGACGACGCCACTCCGTGGACGAGCACGACCACGGGGCCCTCTCCCACATCGCTCGCGATATGGAGCAGTGGCCGAGGGCCAAGACCCAGAAAGCTGCGGATGCTTCGCGCAATCTTCTGGAACGGGGTCATGATCGTGATTATGGCAGCGTTGGCCCGGGAGTTGCCGCAGAGTTCATCGGCACCGGCCCGCCGACGTTTAACCGGTGCCAAACGTTGGGTGGCTCTTTGGCACGGCCCGCCCATAGCCTGACCCCATGATGAGACGCTCGCTGATTGTTGCCGCCATGATCGTTACGGCTACCGGCCTGGTCGGGTGCACTGCATCGTCCATGCCCTCGGTGATGACGAGTGACACGTCGATCGGCGGCACGCCGCTCGAGCTGCAGTCAGGGCCAGAGGGCCTGCGCACGATGGGAGCGATGGATGCTGACACGGCAGCGCGCGACGTTATTGTCACGGGCTCTGCCCTCATCACGGTTGATTCCCCCGCCGAGGCCGCGGACGAAACGGCCCGCATCGTTGAATCGGCGGGAGGCCACGTCGACGCGCGAACTGAAACCGCGCCGCGCAACGGTTTCGCTGGCCGCGCCGACCTCACGGTGCGCATTCCTGCCGACCGCCTCGACACCACCCTCGAAGAGATCGCCGAGATCGGCAGGGTCGAAGAGCGCAACACCCAGTCCGTGGACGTCACGCAGGTAACCGAAGACTTGGATGCTCGCATCACTGCGCTTCAAGCATCCGTCGATCGGCTTCTCGCCCTCATGACGCAGGCCACGACCACCGCTGATCTCATCGCGATCGAAACGGCCCTCTCCGACCGTCAGGCGAACCTCGAATCCCTGCAGTCGCAGCGGGCATCGCTGGCCGATCAGGTCGACTACTCAACAGTGTCGATTCAGCTGGTCTCGCCAGCGGAGGCTCCCGTTGACGAACCCGACACGTTCCTTTCGGGTCTCATCACAGGGTGGGAGGCCTTGGTCGCCTTCTTCTCGTTCGTGCTCATCGCCCTCGGGGTGGTCTTGCCGTGGATTCCCCTGGTCGCCATCGCCATCGCGATTGCGCTTCTTGCGCGTCGGCGGTGGCGTCGGCGGCGCAACGAGGGCGACACACGCGAGGAGTAAACTCGGGCGGTGCCAACCGAGACGCCTTCCGCCCGCGAGAGGGCCCGCGGGCACCTCATCGATCTGAGCCCCCTTCGGGAAAGCCCCGCCTTTGCGCGAATGTGGGCGGGCAACGCGGTTGCGGGAATTGGCACGCAGATGACCGTCGTCGCGGTGGGGCTGCACATCTACCACCTCACCGAATCCTCGTTCGCTGTGGCCATGGTCGGCGCGATCGCGCTGCTTCCCATGATCATCGCTGGCCTGTACGGCGGCATGCTCGCCGACGCCTTTGATCGCCGTCTCGTGGCTCTCAGTGCGGCCGTCGTGGCCTGGGTTGCGACAGCATCCCTCGCCATCGTCGCCTGGGCGGGAGTGGACCAGCTGTGGCCCTTCTACCTGCTCACGGTAGTGAGCGCAGTCTCGGGCACGATTATCGGCACCTCACGCAACGCGATGCTCCCTCGGCTGCTGCCCGCTCGCCTATTGCCGGCCGCATCTGCCCTCACAGGAGTGAGCATGGGGGCATCCGTGACGGTCGGGCCAGCCCTGGCCGGCGTTCTCGTCGCTGCATTCGGCTTTGGCTGGACATACACGATCGATGTCGCCCTGTTCACCTTCGCATTTCTCGGCCTGGCCACGCTCCCCGCAATCAAGCCGGAGGGAGAGGTGCACCGCCCCGGCCTCGAATCCGTGAGGTACGGGCTCGCATTTCTGCGGCGGGCTCCCAACATCCGTATGTCGTTCATCGTCGACATCATCGCCATGACCTTTGGCCGCCCCCACGCCCTGTTTCCGGCGATCGGCGCCCTGGTGATTGGAGGTGGCCCCGTCACCGTCGGAGTGCTGACGGCGGCGAGCGCCGTTGGCACACTGCTCTGCAGTCTGTTGTCTGGCCGGCTCGGCACCGTGCGTCGCCACGGCGTGGCCATCGGCTGGGCTATCGCGGTCTACGGCGTCTTTGTCTTGGGGTTCGGCGTTGTGATCGCCGTCATGCAACTGGGCGGATTCGAGCACGAGACCAATGACATTGCGGGCGCCAACCTCGTGGCGCTCGTTCTGGCCGCGGTCATGATGGCCGGCACGGGCGCCGCCGACAACGTGAGCGCGATCTTTCGAACGACGATGCTGCAAACCGCGGTTCCCGACAATATGCGCGGTCGCCTCCAAGGCATCTTCACCGTGGTCGTTACGGGAGGCCCTCGCGTGGGCGATATGTACGTTGGTGCGCTCGCCCTGGTCGCCGCACTCTGGGTACCGCCGGTTCTGGGCGGCGTACTCATCATCGGCCTCATCGCGATGTGCCTGCGTCTCACTCCCACGTTCCGCACCTACGACGCGCTCGCGCCCACGCCATAGACACCCTCCCCCGCTACATTGGCAGCAGCACATGCGTGTCTGAGGTGGCAGGGGGCTCAACATGATCGATGCGAACGTTGTGGGGGCTGGCCCCAACGGCCTCGCCGCGGCCCTGACGCTCGCTGCGGCCGGGCTCTCTGTTGTGCTCACGGAGGCATCCGATCGGGTGGGCGGCGGGCTGCAGAGCCGAGAGCTCACGGAGCCGGGCTTTCGCCACGACGTGTGCTCAGCGGTGCATCCGGCGGCGATGGCCTCCCCGTTCTTTCGCGCATGGGGGCTCACTGACCGGGTTGAGATGATCGTTCCCGATGTCTCGTATGCGCACCCGCTCGACGGAGGGCGTGCGGGCATCGCATGGCGGTCGCTTGAGAAAACGGCCGAGCGCCTCGGCACAGATGGTCAAGCATGGCGCAGCTTGCACGAGCCGCTAGTGAACCGGATTGACGGCGTCGTCGACTTCACGGGAAACCAGCTCATGCGCGTGCCCCGCGATCTGCCAGCGGCAATGCGCTTTGGGTTCGGCACCGTGGTGAACGGCACGGCTCTGGGGAACTCGCGCTTCTCGACCGATGAGGCGCGCGCGATGTTCACGGGGGTCGCCGCCCACGCGGCCGGGCACCACCCTTCTCTCGCGGGCGCCGGGGCCGGGCTACTGCTTTCGACCCATGCCCATGCCGGCGGGTGGGCCGTGCCCCGCGGAGGTTCCCAGGCGATTGCGGATGCGATGGCCGCGCATTTTCTGCAACTGGGCGGCAGCATCCGGCTCGACACCACGGTGACGACGGAGGCGGATCTGGAGCCCTCCCGGGTGACGATTCTCGACACGTCTCCCCGAATGCTCGAGAGGTTCACCGACCTTCCCGCCGCCTACGCGCGCGCTCTAGCCCGCTATCGCTATGGAACGGCCGCGGCGAAGGTCGACTTCGCCCTCAGCGGGCCTGTGCCCTGGAGCAACCCCGAGGTCGCCCTGTCTCCGACCGTGCATCTCGGAGGCACCCGTGCAGAGATCGCCGCGGCAGAGCGCGAGGTCGCGCAGGGAGGCATCCCGCAATCGCCCTACGTGATCGCGGTGCAGGCAAGCGTGGTGGATCAGACCCGGGCCCCGGCTGGCGGGCACACCCTGTGGGCCTACACGCATGTGCCGAACGGCAGCACGCAGTCGGTTGTCGAGTCGGTGACACGGCAGGTCGAACGTTTCGCTCCGGGGTTTCGCGACCTCGTGCTGGGCACAAGCAGCATCAGCGCCACGCAGTTTGAGGCACACAACCCCAACTACATTGGCGGCGACATCTTCGCGGGTAGCTTGGGGCTTGCCCAGCTGGTCAAGCGCCCCATCGTCTCGCGCACCCCCTGGCGTACTCC
>NZ_JBACFR010000279.1:0-4570 GCF_056262345.1 Homoserinimonas sp. | reverse complement strand
GTCGTTCTGGGCCACGGGTGGCTGGTGTTTGGTGAGGGCCGGCACGGGCACGACGGAGACGCCCGCCGATGCCGTGGAGACGCCATCCGAGATTGTGTAGGTGAAGGAGGCCTGCGCCGTGAGGGCAGCGGGTGAGGTGACTCTCACACTCGTGGATGCCAAAAGCTCGACGACAAGGCCCTTTGCCTTGTATTCGGCAGGAACATCGACGCTCTGCACGGCAAGTACGCGGCCAGACGGCGAAACGTCGTTGCTGAGCACAGAGACGGTCGTCGGCTCGTCACCCCGGAGATAGGCGATGTCCTTGACGGCCACGGGGGGCAAGGATGCGTCGTCGGGCTTCTCCAGCACGTTGATGCGCACGATTCCCACGCTCGAGGTGGCGCCTGCGGTGAGGGTGTACTTCACGTAGTTGATGCCGGGCTTGGACGACGAGAACGAGAGCGTGCCGGTATCCGACGAGAAGCTTGCGCTGGTGGATCCGCCCGGCTCCTCGATTCCGATGAGGGCCAGCTGGGCGCCGGAGGGCGAGATGTCGTTCAGCAGCGGCTCGACGACCACCATCTCGTCCACGAAGGTTTCCGCAAAGTCGGGGGTGCCGATGGGGTTCAGCGATCCGGCCGGTTCGACCGTGACGACGAGGGTTCCCGTGACGGCTTCGCCACGCCCGTCGGTGACCTGGAAGGCCACCTCCTTCTCTCCCAGCTCGGAGGTCTGATGGGTGAAGGTCACAAAACCGTCGGGTGTGAATCGCACGAGGTCGCCGGACTTCGGCGACGCCCCGATCAAGAAGATGTCGTCCCCGTCGGGGTCTTTCCAGTCGGCCAGAACGTTGTAGCTCACGGTCTGGTTTGCCTCAACACTGATTCCGCCGATGCGAACGGGGATCGGCAGGGCGTTGGACTCATCCGGCACGACGCGCGCGGTTACCCGGGCACTATCGCTGCCCTCCCGGCCGTCGTCGACCGTGTAGTTGAGGGTCACGCTGCCCACGAAACCAGCCGCAGGGGTGAACTGAAGGGCACGCCCGCCATCGATCGTGTCGATGCGCCCCGTCGTCTCCGAGATGGCATCGAATGCCGAGATCACCAGAACATCGCCGTCGGGGTCGGTGTCGTTATCGAGCAGCGGGAGAATTGTGGTGCGTGCCGGGCGGATGCCGAAGTCGTCGTCGTTGGCGGTGGGCGCTCGGTTGGTCTCGGTGCGCTCCGCGAGGGTGTCTTCGAACGATTGGATCGCCGACTTCTCGTCGCCAACCTCCTCCGTCTCCTGCTCCTCCGGCGGGGTGACGTCTTCCCAGTTCTCCACGAGACGCATGTTCTCGTCGACGAGCCACACGTTTCCGTTGTCGAGGTTATTGAGCGCGATTACCGTGCGGTTGACCCGGAATTCAAGAGCACTGCCGCGGGTGGGCTGCTCGATGTCGACCGGGGCTGGCTCCTGCCCGTCGCAGGCGAGAACATACTTCTGCGCCCCGGCCCAGGCACCGTGCGCGCATCCCTCAAGGGATACGGGAGCAGCAACCTGCTCGGGGTCGGTCACGGCGTTGTCGATATCGGCCGACAGCACGTCGACAGCACCAGAGCCGAGGTTGACCGACAGCAGGGACTCACCCGTTGCGACTATCGCTCGATCGGATTCCGGGCTCGTCTGCTGAAGGCGGAGCCCTGGCTCGTCGCCCAGCGGGTAAACCTTGCCATCCTCGGTGACCAGCTCGTTGGTCGTCTGGTCGAACACGACCGCCCGATCGCCCACCGCGGCGATCTGGAACTCGCCCACCTTGGGGAACCCGCTCTCGACCGGCAGATCTGCGAGAGATTCCACCCGGTAGAGCTTGCCCTTCTTGCCAGAGACGGCGAGTACAACGCCGTCGCGGCTGACGGCAACATGCGCGCCCTCACCGAGCTTGGCGATGGGCGGCTGCGAAACGTAGTTGAACTGCAGGTCGCCCACCGCGGGAATTGCCCACAGCTCGCCCTCGGGCGAGAGGATCGAGAGCAGGTCACCGCCGAACGCGATCTCGGAACCCTTGGGCACCTCGATCGCCGACGTGACCTCCGTGGTTGCCGGGTTGACCGACTCCACCCGGCCGCTCGTCGGGTCGTGCATGAACAGGGTGTCGCCATCCTGCAACACATCGAAGTCGGCGCTAGAGGCCACGACGGAGCCGTTAAGCTCATCGATCTGCCGGTTGAGCCTGCCACCCAAAAGCTGTTCGCCGTTGGTGACCCACACGTCTCGCGAGGTGAGGTCAACATCCGATACCGGGAACCCGGGATGCAGGGCGGCGATCGTGAGCGGAACGCCAGCAACGACTGCCATCACCAGAACGGAGGCTATTGTCTTGCGACTTTGCGGTCGCAGAGCGGAGAGCGTGAAAATGACATCCCCCCAATACCGATCAACCGTGAATCCTGGGACAACTTAGCAGGTGCTGGCGTCTACCCGCGAGCGGGGGGTATGGGCAGAACTCCCCGTTGCGGCTCCGCCCGGATTCTGCAGCGTCACGCCGAGGCCGGGTCTTGGTGCGCTTCGTCGTTGCGATCGATGAGGTAGAGGTCCTCCTGGCTCACGAGGCGCGTTGCCACCGCATATTCCACCAGTCGAAGACGACGGTTCGTTGCCAGGTTTCCCTTGCCGCCGCGGAGCCCGGCAACACCGATCTTGTCGAGCTTCTCGCACACATTGTCGAGCTTGCGGTTGAACGTTGTGATCGACCAGTGCAGGCGACGAGCCGCCTCGGCCGACGTCGGAATCTCGCCCCGGCCCGGCGATGACTGCCGCAGAATGTGCTCAGCGAGAGCCACGATCAAGAGCCGCTGCGACGAGGTCAGCGGAACCGGTGCGATCGTCGTGGAGCCCGCGACGCTGTCGGCCATCGCCGATGACGCGTAATAATCCTCGGCGGCGTGGATGGCGAACTCGTAGGTTGTCGACCCCGCGCTGAACAGCACATTCAGTTGGGGGAACACAATGGGCAGACGCGCGCCGGGTGCGAGCCAGGCCTGAACTTGGCCCGTGGCATCGGACACCGTTGCCGCCAGGAGATTGCCGACGTTGCCCAGCCACCACATGCCGAACTCTTCGTAGATGCGCAGAAACCGGCGATGCAGGTAGGGGTTGTCGTCGATGACGAGATCGGATTCGCGCCCGACATGAAAGTCATTCGGATGCTCGACGTCGTACCATTCGCCGCAGAACTCGATCTTGAGAGGGTTCATCCCGGGTAGCACTCCTCAAGGGGGTTGGCAGAGTCGCGCCCTGAGCGCACGATGCGCACCTCAACGCAGACGCTGGATCCGTCAAAACCTTCGACCGTGAATGTGCCGTCGGCCGAACTGCGAGCGGGTTCCGCCGCTCCTCGGTCCACTCGACGCCAGATGAAGGCATCGCCATCTACTGGCTTGGGGTTGTCGACGACAAAGTGCAGGACTCCCGGCTGCTCGCTTACCGAGACCAGCTGGGGCGTGGGGATCGTCTCGATCACCGCCGCGCCTCCGCCACCGGGCGAGGTCGACGGGCTCGGGTCGACCTCGGACGCGCTGGGCACCCCACCGAGTGCAAGGCTGAGGGCAACGCCCGCGGCGATGACCACAACTGCGGCCCCCGCGAGCCACAGTACGAGACGGTTGGTGCGCGACCCCTGCTCGTCGTCGTCGCCCTCCTCGACCGCCGGTGCTGGGTTTGCCGGGGGCGCGGGCGGTGGCGTGACGGCCACGCGAGGGCGCACCACGGTCTCGCCCACCGCTTCGGTGGATGCCGGTGCTGGTTGAGCATCGATGCGCTGGGCACCCCGCACCTGCGTCGCATCTTCAGATGCCGCGGGCGGCATAAAGCCGTCGATTCTGGCGGATTCGGGTTGCGCATCGATCGTGGCAACGCCCCTGGCCCGGGTGGCGTCGTCATCGTCTGTGGCGTCGCCCCGCACCGAGTCGTCGACCACCAGGTTGGGAACATCGATCGTGGTGGGCGAATAGCCGAGCTCAAGCTCCACCCGCTGCAGAGCCCGGGCGAATTCGATGGCAGAAGCGAAGCGGTCTTCGCGCCGAGTTGCCATGCCCTTGGCGAGCACCGCGGTGAGCGATCTGGGCACATCCGTGCGCGTGAGAGGCGTGACCAGGCCCCGCTCGATGCGCCCGATGAGGTCGAGCACACCGTTAGACCTGCCACGAATCTCAAACGGAGTGTGACCGGCTAGAAGCGTGTAGAGGGTTGCCGCGAGCGAAAAAACGTCTGCCCGCACATCCGGGTTGGGGTCGTCCGCGAACATCTCGGGCGGAGACCACGGCACCGACATTCCCACGGACGCGCTGCCCGTGGTGCCGCCAGCATCCGCAGTGAGGGAGTCGATGCTCGCGGTGTGCATCGGCACTTCGTCGTCGACGGCAGAAGAGATGCCGAAGTCGGTGAGGGCCGGCCAGCCATAGTCGTTCGTGAGCACGTTGCCCGGCTTGATGTCGCGGTGCAGAATGCCTGCAGCGTGCGCGGTTGCAACGGCACCGGCCACCCGCACGCCGGTGCGCAAAACGTCGACCACGGGCAGCGGTTCGCGCTTGTACCGCTCCGCGAG
>NZ_JBACFR010000278.1:0-3131 GCF_056262345.1 Homoserinimonas sp. | reverse complement strand
CGGGGGCGGCGGCGTTGGGCCGATCACTCTCCGACCCCCCCGGGGATGCTGGGGGGCTGGTTCGGTGGTGCGTAACGCTATTCGGCGATGGCCGCCGCTGGTGCCTCGATGGCCTCGCGGCCGGGCTGGCGGGTCGTGGTGAACACGTAGTCGCCATCGGCGTAGTCCACGTGAACGTGGTCGCCGGAGCCGAGCTCGCCACCGAGGATGCGCTCGCTGAGGCGATCCTCAATCTCGGACTGCATCGCACGACGCAGCGGGCGGGCACCAAGAGTCGGGTCGAAGCCGACCTTGATGAGCTGCTCCTTGGCCGCTGCCGTTAGCTCGACGGTCATGTCGCGGTCGAGCATGCGCTCGCTCAGGCGCTTGACGAACAGATCGACGATCTGCAGCAGCTCCTCCTTGTTGAGTTGCGGGAACACGATGGTCTCATCGACTCGGTTGAGGAACTCGGGCTTGAAGTTCTTCTTGAGCTCCTCCACGACCTTGGCCTTCATGCCGGCGTAGTCCTGCGCGGCATTGCCTTCGATCGTGAAGCCGACGGGGCCACCCGTGATGTCCTTCGTGCCCAGGTTGGTGGTCATGATGATCACGGTGTTCTTGAAGTCGACAACGCGACCCTGACCATCCGTCAGACGTCCCTCTTCCAGAATCTGGAGGAGCGAGTTGAAGATGTCCGGGTGGGCCTTCTCGATCTCGTCGAAGAGCACGACGCTGAACGGCTTGCGGCGAACCTTCTCGGTGAGCTGGCCGCCCTCTTCGAATCCGACGAATCCGGGAGGGGCGCCGAAGAGGCGCGAAACGGTGTGCTTCTCGCCGTACTCCGACATGTCGAGCGAGATCAGAGCGTCTTCGTCGTCGAACAGGAACTCGGCGAGCGCCTTGGCAAGCTCCGTCTTTCCGACACCCGTGGGGCCAGCGAAGATGAACGAACCGGAGGGGCGCTTCGGGTCCTTGAGTCCGGCACGCGTGCGGCGAATCGTCTTGGAGAGAGCCGAGATGGCCTGCTCCTGGCCGATGACGCGCTGGTGCAGGGCCTTCTCCATAAAGACGAGACGCGCGGTCTCTTCCTCGGTCAGCTTGAAGACGGGGATGCCGGTCGCAGAAGCCAAAACCTCGGCGATGATGCCCTCGTCGACGATTCCGGTCGAGCCGGCCTCGCCACTCTTCCACTGCTTCTCAAGGCGCAGGCGCTCACCGAGGAGCTTCTTCTCCTCGTCACGGAGCGATGCTGCCTTCTCGAAGTCCTGGTCTTCGATCGCGGCTTCCTTGCGCTTGCGCACGTCGGCGATGCGGTCGTCGAACTCGCGCAGCTCAGGCGGCGACGACAGGATCGACAGGCGCAGGCGGGCGCCAGCCTCGTCGATCAGGTCGATGGCCTTGTCTGGCAAGAAGCGATCCTGAACGTAGCGGTCGGCGAGGTTCGCGGCGGCGACGATTGCGCCGTCCGTGATCGACACCTTGTGGAACGACTCGTACTTGTCGCGCAGTCCCTTGAGGATGTTGATGGTGTGTGGCAGCGACGGCTCGTGCACCTGCACCGGCTGGAAGCGGCGCTCAAGCGCAGCATCCTTCTCAAAGTGCTTGCGGTACTCGTCGAGCGTGGTGGCACCGATCGTCTGCAGCTCGCCACGGGCGAGAAGCGGCTTGAGGATGCTTGCGGCATCGATTGCGCCCTCGGCGGCACCAGCACCAACAAGCGTGTGGATCTCGTCGATGAACGTGATGATGTCGCCGCGGGTGCGGATCTCCTTGGTGACCTTCTTGAGGCGCTCTTCGAAGTCACCGCGGTAGCGGCTTCCGGCGATGAGCGAGCCGAGGTCGAGCGTGTAGAGCTGCTTGTCCTTGAGGGTCTCGGGCACGTCGCCGCGCACGATCGCCTGGGCAAGGCCCTCAACGACGGCGGTCTTGCCGACGCCGGGCTCACCGATGAGAACGGGGTTGTTCTTGGAGCGGCGGGAGAGGATCTGCATGACCCGCTCCATCTCCTTCTCGCGCCCGATTACGGGGTCGAGCTTGCCGTCGCGCGCGGCCTGCGTGAGGTTGCGCCCGAACTGGTCGAGAATCTGCGAACCACCCTGAGCCTGGGCCTGGTCGTTGCCACCGACCTGCACCTGCTCCTTGCCCTGGTAGCCAGAGAGAAGCTGGATGACCTGCTGGCGCACCTTGTTGAGGTCTGCGCCGAGCTTGACGAGCACCTGCGCTGCGACTCCCTCGCCCTCACGGATGAGGCCGAGCAGGATGTGCTCGGTGCCAATGTAGTTGTGGCCGAGCTGGAGGGCCTCGCGCAGCGAAAGCTCAAGAACCTTCTTGGCGCGCGGGGTGAAGGGAATGTGGCCGGTGGGCTGCTGCTGGCCCTGACCGATGATGTCTTGCACCTGCTCGCGCACGGAGTCGAGCGAAATGCCTAGCGACTCGAGGGCCTTGGCGGCTACGCCTTCACCCTCGTGAATGAGTCCGAGCAGAATGTGCTCGGTGCCGATGTAGTTGTGGTTGAGCATCTTGGCTTCTTCTTGCGCCAAAACGACAACACGACGAGCGCGGTCGGTAAATCTCTCGAACATCTCTAACTCCTCTGGCATCGGGCAGGTTGGATGCCGTTACAAAGAGAGTAACGAGGCGACCCTTGCGTTTGCTCCCGTGTTCGCCCTGGGCGTTAAGAGGGCGGTACGTACGCAGGTGCTTCGCAGATTTCTTGCAGCTCCTGTTGCGCACCATAACGGCAATCGTTATGTTAACGATTGTCGTTGTTATCGATAAACGTTAGGTAGCCCATGAAGACCACAGCGCCCGGCTCGACCATGAGCCTGAGCAACCGCGCCGACATCTACACGACCATCGGGGTCGGCATTATCGTCGCGGTGTTCACGATCGTGACGACCACGCTGCGCATCATCAGCATCGTGCCCAACCTCGACATTCCCGTGCTCGTTCCGTTTGCCGACACGACCGCGGACCTGCCCATCGGCCCGGGCGGAAGCCTCGTGACGGTCGCGGTCGAAACCGCCACCGTCACCGCATCCCATCTGGCCGCCACCACGGTCGTCTCACTGGTGCTCTCCGAGATCGTCGGGGCTCTCACGGTTCTCGCCGTGACCACGCTCATCTGCCTGCTGTGCCGCAACATGCTC
>NZ_JBACFR010000277.1:0-4520 GCF_056262345.1 Homoserinimonas sp. | reverse complement strand
CCGATCGTGCGCTGCCGCGATGCATCCGCTCTCCAAAACCGCTCGAATACATGGTCGAGCTGATCGGCCGTCATGCCGATTCCGTGATCGCGAACGGTGAAGCCGATTGCGGTGGCATTGCTGTCGATCGTGACGACGATGGGCTTGCCCTCACCGTGCTCGATCGCGTTGCCCAGCAGATTGCGAAGGATGCGACGGATGCGACGGGGGTCGACCTCGACCTCGTAGTAGCCACCCTTCGCGACGAGTTCGAGCGATGACCCTCGCTCATCGGCGAGTGGCCGCATCGACTCAAGCGCATCGTCGACGAGGCGAACGAGGCTCACGGGCTCAAGCTCAAGTTCAACCGCGCCGGCATCAAATCGGCTGATCTCCAGCAGGTCAGCCAACAGTGTCTCGAACCGTTGAATCTGCGTATGGAGAAGTTCGGCCGTGCGCGCCGTCGTTGGGGTGAAGTCCTCTCGTTGGTCGTAGATCACGTCTCCGGCGAGACGAATCGTCGTGAGCGGTGTTCGCAGCTCATGCGAAACATCCGAGACGAACCGCTGTTGCATTCGAGACACCTCCGCAAGGCGGGTGATCTTCTGTTGCAGGCTGTCGGCCATCCCGTTGAACGACCGGGCAAGGGTGGCAATGACATCTTCGCCCCGCTCGGGGATGCGCTGCTCTAGCTGCCCTGCAGCCAACCGCTCGCTGGTCTCTGCGGCGACCCTAATCGGCGCGACAACGAGACGGACGACCACCCAGGTGACGCCACCGATGAGAAGCACAAGCGAGATTAGGCCGATCGCCAGCGTCTGCTGCACGAAGTCCAACGTCTGCTGGGCATCCGACAGATCGAAGACGAGGTAGAACTCGTAGTTGCCCGCTGAGGGAACCGAGACAAGGGAACCGGAGACGATTCCCGGCGCACCGGAGGGCAGCGTGACCGATTGCAGATAGACGCGCCCCGAGTCTTTGACAACGAGTTCGCGCAGGCCATCGCTCAGCACCGACGACGAGAAACCGCGGCTTTGCGTTGGCTGCATCACGAACTGCGTGGTCTGGCCGGGCACCCTGAGCATGGCAAACCCCGTGCCGCCCGGACTCGTTGTCGACGAAAGGATGCGGGTCTGCACATCGCCACTGAGGGTGTCGAAGTCGAGCTGGCTGGCATCATCGGCCGCGACGGCATTGGCAAAGTAGTCCTGGGCGAGCAGGGTGGCCCTGGCATGCTCCGCTTCTACCTGGTCTCGCCGCGAGCTGAAGAGATTGCCGCCGATCACCACGGACATGTAGCCACCGATTATCGTGACAGCCAGGCCCGAGAGCACAACAGTGATGGCGACGGTTCGAAACTGCAGCGACGTGCGCCAGGTGCGAATAACGGCAGCGCGAAAAGCCCGCCACCTCATGGCGAGCACGGTGAGCGGCGACTCAGCGAGTGGTGCCGGCACGGTAGCCCACGCCGCGCACGGTGCTGACGATCGAGGGGTTGTCTGGGTCGAGCTCGACCTTGGCCCGCAGACGCTGCACGTGCACGTTTACGAGCCGCGTGTCCGCGCGGTAGTGATAGCCCCACACCTGCTCCAGGAGCATCTCTCGGGTGAAGACCTGATTGGGCTTGAGCGCAAGCGCCAGGAGCAACTCAAACTCAAGCGGTGTGAGGTTGATCCCTGTGGAGCCGCGCTTGACCTCGTGGCCTGCAACGTCGATCGTGAGGTCCCCGATTCGCAAGAAATCTGTGCTCGTCTCGGGGGTGGGCCGGAGCCTCGTGCGGATGCGCGCCACGAGTTCCTTGGGGTTAAACGGCTTGACGACGTAATCGTCTGCTCCGCTTTCTAGGCCGCGCACAACATCCGTCGTATCCGATTTGGCGGTGAGCATGATGATGGGAACGCCGGATTCGGCGCGGATCTCTGCGCATACCTCAATGCCGTCTTTACCAGGGAGCATGAGGTCGAGAAGCACGAGGTCGGGTCGCGAGTCGTGAAAGGCCTGGAGCGCCAGCGCGCCATCCCCGCAGAACGAGGCCTCGAAACCTTCGGAGGACAGCACGATGCCGATCATCTCGGCGAGTGCCAGGTCGTCGTCAACGACCAAGATGCGTGCGTTCATCGTCCCCGTCTTCACAAATAGTCCATGTCGCTGAGCGAGATGGTGAGGCTTTAGCACAAGATTAGCCGAGTATGCCAGCATGAATGCCGTACGAGGTGTAGAGCGGCGCGCGACACGCGTGCGGCAGCACCGGTGGCGCCGAACGCGAGCCCACACCCAGTCACGACCGACGAGGAGAATCGTGAGCGACGCACCGCCCCCCACAGGAGCATCGGATGTTCCCGCGTGGCAGCCGCCAGTGGTCCCCGGGATGCCGTCCCAGCAGGCGCCGGCGCCTCAGCCCGGGCCAGCGCCGCAGTGGACCAAGCCCACTCAGGTCGGGCTCATCCCGCTTCGCCCCCTCACGCTCGGCGCGCTGCTCGCGGCGACCTTTAACGCCTTCCGGCGCAACCCGCGCCCGACCCTGGCCATTGCGCTCGGCTCGCAGATCGCCACCTGGATTCTGAGCGCCGGCATCATCGCCCTCTTTCTCTGGGCCGCACTCCCGCGTCTGGAGAACACCGCCGCCGAGGACTCCGACGTCGTTACGGCTGGCACGGTCTTCGCCGCCGTTCTGATCTACCTCGTGCCGATCTTCTTCAGCGTGGTAGCGGCCGCCCTCCTGCAGGGAATCGTCGTGATCGAGGTCTCCCGCGCGGTGCTGGGTGAGAAGCTCACGCTCCGCCAGCTGTGGGCAACCGCTAAGGGTCGCTTCGGCGCCCTCATCGGCTGGTCGCTCCTGCTGACGGCGGCCCTGTTGCTCGTCATCGCGGCCCTCACCGGCATCATCGTCTTATTCATCACAACCCTCGGAGTTGCGGGAATCGTTCTCAGCGTGCTTCTCGGGCTCTTCGCGATGGCCGGAGGGGCAGCCCTGGCCATCTGGCTCGGCACAAAACTGTCGCTCGTGCCCAGCGCGATCATGATTGAACGACTCCCGCTCCGGGCGGCGATCGCGCGATCGTGGACCCTTATTTCCGGTCGATTCTGGCGCACCTTCGGCATCCAGATTCTGGTCTCGAGCATTCTCGCCCTGGCCACCAACCTCGTCAGCGCCCCGTTTTCATTCTTCGCCCCCATGATCGCCTCTCTGCTCGACCCGACAGCATCAGACAACCCCAGCGCGATCATCGCGTTTGCCGTCGTCTATGTGGTCATGCTCATCCTGATCGTTGTTCTCACGGCAATCAGCATGATTATCCAGTCGTCGACCAGCGCTCTCATCTATCTCGATCTGCGGATGCGCAAAGAGGGTCTCGACCTCGAGCTCGCGCGCTTTGTCGAGGAACGTGACTCGGGTGCCGCGCCCTCCAGCAACCCCTACACCTCGCCGGCGGCCCGTCAGCCTGGCACCCCGCTGGCCTGACAGCGTGGCGCCGGCGCACCTCGTGAAGAGCGAAGAGACTCCCCTCACGCCTGATCGCGAAGAAGCTCGCGAGTGGGTGCTTGGTGAGCTCTCGCGCCGTGAATACCAGGAGTCGAAGCCGAGCTGGTTCGACCAGCTGGCGGCCGACTTTTGGGATTGGCTCACCTCGCTGGAGATCACCGCCACAGACGGCCAGCAGGGCATCGGCCTCCTGCTGCTCACCCTTGCCGTCGCCGCGGTGATTGTGACCGCCTTCATCGTCTTCGGCCGCCCCGCCCTTGCCCGCCGCACCCGCATCTCCGCAACAATTTTTGGCGAGGACGATGCGAGAACGGCGGCGCAGATGCGATCCGCCGCCCAGTCAGCCGCCGCTCAAGGGCGCTGGTCGGATGCCGTTCTCGACCTTTTCAGGGCGATTGCCCGAGATCTTGCTCATCGCACTGTCGTGACAATGGCCCCGGGCACCACGGCCCAGGAGTTCTCCGCCAGGGCCGCTTCGGCATTCCCGGCGAGCACGACCGATCTGGCCACGGCGGCCGAAATCTTTGACTCCGTGCGATACCTCGACCACGAAGGAACGCGGGAGCAGTATGACGCGCTCCTTCGACTCGACCAGGAGATTCAGAAGCAGAAGCCTCTCCTGCCCGGGCACGATCGCATGACCGCCAGTGCTGAGTCGGGGGGCCGGTCGTGAGCTACGCCACTCCCCTACTGCGGCGAACACTTCGGCGCTGGGTGTTCTGGGTTGTGCTCGTCTCGGCAGCCCTCGTGTTCGTTCTCGTCACGATGATCGCCACCGGTGCCGGGCGCCCGCTCGGCGAACCCCTGCACCCCGAATCCCCCGGACCTGAGGGAACGCTGGCCGCCGTCGAGGTGTTGCGCGACCACGGTGTCGACGTGATCGTGGCGACCTCGTTTGAGCAGATGCGTGCAGCATCCGCCGATCGTGACAGCACGATCCTCGTCCACGACCCCCTGCTCATCCTCGACGACGACAATGCCGCGCGGCTTCTCGATGTTGTGCCCCTGGCCCGCGACCTGGTGTTGCTCGACCCCTCCACCACCGCTGTGGAGGCGG
>NZ_JBACFR010000276.1:0-11976 GCF_056262345.1 Homoserinimonas sp. | reverse complement strand
AAAAAAAACCGTCGCCCCCATTTTGTACTTCTGAGTTAGAACCAGCCGAACAGTATCGGCAGGTAGGTGACTCCGAAGAGGAATGCGAGAGCGATTCCGAACCACGGCAGCATGGCGGGTATCGCCTGCGCCATCGTGATCTTTCCGATCTTGCACGACACCAGCAGACACATTCCGACGGGAGGTGTCAGCAGGCCGATTCCGAGGTTGACGACCATGATCAGACCCAGGTGCACGGGGTCGATACCCACGGCGGTGGCGACGGGGAGCAGGATCGGCACGAACACGATGAGTGCCGCGTTGCCCTCCATAACGGTTCCGATGATGAGGATCAGGATGTTGATCAGCAGCAGAATCATCAGCGGGTTGTCGGTGATGTTCATGAGGAACGACGTGATGGCCTGCGGAATCTGGCCGGTGACCAGGGCCCAGGAGTACATCTGAGCACAGGCGATAACGAGCATGATGACGCCGACGAGGATGCCGGATTCGACCAGGGCGCGCACGAACTTCTTGGGTGTGAGCTCCTTGTGGATGAAGAATCCGACGACGATCGCAAGGAACACGGCGACGGCTCCACCCTCGGTCGCCGTGAACACGCCGATGCGGATTCCACCGATGATGACGACGGGGATGAGCAGCGACCAGATGGCGCGCACGAAGGCGCGACCAATCACCTTGAACGAGGCACGCTTCTCCTTGGGCTGCTTACTCACGACGGCCGCAATGTAGGCGGCGAGAAGCAGCACAACGATGAACGCGAGACCAATGAGCAGACCGTAGAAGAACAGGTCGGCGATCGACGCCTGGGCCAGCACGCCGTAGACGATGAGGTTAATGCTTGGCGGGATCGTGACGAACATCGCGCCGGCCGTTGCCATGACCGAGACGGCATACGGCGCCTTGTAGCCACGCGCGATCATCTGGGGGATCATCAGGCGGCCGACGCTTGAGGTGTCGGCGACCTGGGAGCCCGAGATGCCACCGAAGATGGCCGTCGTCACGATGGTGGTGTGAGCAAGACCGCCGCGCACACCTCCGACGATCGAATAGGCAAAGTCGATGAGTCGCTGCGTGATTCCGCTCGCGTTCATGAGGGTTCCCGCGAGTACATACAGCGGGATCGCCATGAGCGAGAAGTTGCGCAGACCAGAGATCATGCGCTGCGAGGCGACCTCAAGCGGGGCGTTGGAGAAAAACTCAAGGCCCACGATCGACGCAAGGCCGAGCGAGACACCGATGGGGGCGCCGATGATGAGTAGCGCGGCGAAGACGATGAGAAGTGCGTAACCCATGATCAGCGGTCCTTGTCGTTCGCGGCGGGGTCGGTGTTGTGAGCCGTCGGGCTCGGGAGACCGGCGGAGGGGGATCCCGGAATCGGGGAGTCAGCAGGAGCGGACTGGAGCTCCTCGTCAAGCTGTTCGATGAAGGTCGTGTCGGCGTCGGCGTTCATTACGGTGACCTTGCCGGAGAGCATGAGCACGAGGCGCTCGATCGTGAAAATGATGGAGAGTGCTGCACCGACGGGCACAGCAAGGTAGATCCACGACACCTTGGCCTGAATGCCGAGGCCACCGGCGATGCCGGCGAGGAGCTGACGATCTGCGGCGGGTGCGAGCTTCGCGGCGTAGTAGCCGATGATCGCGAAGGTGATGATCGTGATCGCGGCAATGCCGATCGCGACGATCTTGTTGACGCGCGGCGACAGGCGCTTCGAGAGGATATCGAGCGTGAGGTGCTCTCCGCGGCGAAGGCCGAGGGGGATGGCTAGCATCGAAACCCACACAAAGAGGCTTACGGCGAGTTCCTCGGACCAGACGGTCGACGCGTTGAAAACGTAGCGTGCAACGACCTGGATCATGAGGATCGCGACCATGGAGAAGAGGCCGCCGGCCACTAGCCAGCAGACGACTCGGTCGACGACGCCGAGTATGCCGCCCCCCAGTTCTTTATGGCCGGGAATCCAGCTCTCGTCCTTCATGGGATCTCCTTTGATGTCGTGTTTCCATGGAAGCCGGGCCATCGCTAGACGGCGGGGGTATCCGCTCATTCAACACAATTGGTCAACCAGTCAAGGTTTCAAATGCGCGCTTGACCCTAACTGATGCCAACACTTCCACCAAATCTGCCGAGAATTGGTTGACCAGTTGACGTCTGGATATGTAGTTGCAATACTGCAGGGATGCGGCCCGACGCGGGCGTGGGAGTCCACAGGGCACCCCGCGAATGTCGGCGTAGCTGCGGGCTACAGCTCGCGGTGCCCACTTGATGAGGAGAAACATGAACATCGACACCACTCGTGTCGCGATTGTCGGCGCCGGATACATGGGCGGCGGCATCGGCCAAACGTTGGCTCGCGGAGGAGCAACGGTTGTTCTCCTCGACCGCGACCCCGCCGCCGCAGAGGCAGGGCACCGCCGCGTCGTAGAGCAGGCAGCAGAGTTCGAAGAAAAGGGCTACTTCGACAAGGGCGATGCCGAGGCAATTGCGGCCCGTATCTCCTGGTCTGGCGACATTGCCGCCTCCGTCGCATCCGCCGACCTCATCTTCGAGGTCGTCTTCGAGGACCTCGAAGTCAAGAAGCCCGTGTTGCTCGAGATCGAAAAGCACGCCAGGCCCGACGCCATCATCGCCTCGAACACATCGGCGATTCCGATTGCTGCCATGGCGGAGGTGCTCTCGACCCCCGAGCGCTTCTTCGGCATCCACTTCTTCAACCCCGCCCAGCTGCTGCCTGGCGTCGAGGTCATCCCCGGCGAAAAGAGCGACCGTTCGCTGATCCCCGGCATCCTGGAGCTCCTCACGGCTGCGGGCAAAGAGCCTGCGGTCGTGCCAGACACCCCCGGCTTCGTGTGCAACCGCCTTCAGTTCGCCCTCTACAAGGAGGCCGTGAAGATGGTCGAGGAGGGCGCAGTTTCGCCCGAGCAGATCGACACCGTCGTGAAAGCATCCTTCGGCTTCCGTCTCGCGCTCTACGGGCCGTTCCAGGTCGGCGACATGGCCGGTCTCGATGTCTACGCGAGCTCCTACAAGTCGCTTGAGGCCGAGCTGGGCGAGCGTTACACGGTGCCGGACTCCCTTCGCGAGCGTGTCGAGAGCGGCGACTTCGGCATCAAGACCGGCGGTGGATACCTTGGCCTGAGCGAAGACGAGGCTGCCCGCCTCATCGCTGGCCGAGACAAGGCCTATGTTGCCCTCGGTGCACTGCGCCGGGAACTGGCAGCGGATAGCTAACCGCAGCACAACGATGTGATCCCAGGAGACGATGATGAATTCCGATAACGGTAACGGCGCCGCCGCAGGTGGCCTCGCTCCTCTGGCGATCCATCGGGAATCACTGTCGGCTCAGATCATCAAGGCCCTCACGGAGTACTTCTTTTCTGGCTCGGTGCAGGCGGGCAGCAAGCTGCCCTCCGAGCGGCAGCTTGCCGATTCCCTCGGCGTAAGTCGCGGGGCGGTGCGGGGTGCTATCCAGTCGCTGGGTCTGTTGGGTGTCGTAGACATTCGGCAGGGGGATGGCACCTACTTGCGCGCCGGCGGGTCAGATCTGTTGCCGCGGGTCATCGAGTGGGGCCTCTTCTTGGGCGAGCGCCGCGTGATGGATCTCGTTGAGGCCCGTCAGCAACTGGAGATCGTCGTTGCAGGCTTCGCCGCTCGTCGTCGCAGCGACGACGATGTGGCGAAGCTGCAGAGCCTGGTCGACGCGATGGACGAAGAAGCCAACCGGCCGGGGTTCATCGATTTCGACGTGGACTTTCACGCCGCGATCGCCGAAGCGGCAGGCAACATGGCGCTGCGCGACACGCTCGCGGGCATCACGTCGCTGATTCGTTTGTGGATGACGAGATCGATCGAGGCCGCGGGCGAGACAGAGAGTTCCAATGCCGAACACAAGGCGATTCTGAAGGCGATCATCGCCGGCGATTCGCGTGCCGCCCAGAGCGCAATGCGCAAACACATGAAGTTCGCCGAGCAGCGTTTGCGCCGCACTCTGGGCAACAACCCGAGCATGTCAACGACGAGGGATCGCCCGCCCGTCGCCAGCTAGACACATCCACCACCCGAGCGTCCTGGGCGCAGCCTTGCCCGAAACGCCCCATAGCTACGCAGTCACATTCACAACCCACGCCGGATTCCACCCCATCTTCCGGTATTGCACCCCCGGGGAAACACGAAAGGTACACAATGAAGTCATCCATGACTCGGCGTAACGGCCGCCGCGCATCCGCGCTGCTCGGCTCGGTCGTCATCGGAGCTCTGGCCCTCACCGGCTGCAGCGCCAGCACTGATGGAGAGGCATCCTCCGACGGCGGAATTGAGCCGATGACCCTGACCCTCGGCCACGCATACGCGGTCGACAGCCTGCAGCACCGCGCTGCCGAGCAGCTCGCTGAGAAGCTCGACAAGGCATCTGACGGCGCCATCACGCTTGAGGTTTACCCCTCGGCTCAGATGGGCAGCTGGGAAGAAATGCAGGAGGGCCTGGAGATCGGGTCTGTCGACATTGTCATTGAGAGCCTCGGTTCGCTCGAGCGCTACACCGACCTTGCCGCAATCGAAGGCCTCCCGTTCCTCTACGAGGACGCTGACCACTTCTTCGAGGTCTGGGACGGCGAAATGGCCGACGAGATCCTCGACGCAGTGCGTGAGGACTCCGGCTTCAAGCTCGTCGGCGACATGTACCGCGGTGGCCGTCAGCTCAACAGCGTTCGCGCCATCGAGAGCGTTTCTGACCTCAAGGGTCTGAAGCTTCGTGTTCCGAACCAGCAGACCTACATCTCCACGTGGAACGCACTCGGCGCAACCCCGACCCCGATGGCACTCAACGAGGTCTTCAGCGCAATGGAGCAGGGCGCCATCGAGGGCCAGGAAAACCCCATCGACGTCGTTCGCTTCAGCAGCTTCTATGAGGTTGCTCCGTTCGTGACCGAGACGAACCACCTGTTCGGCAACTTCCACTTCCAGCTGTGGGGCGACACGTTCGACGCATGGCCCGCCGAGGTTCAGGAAGTCTTCCTCACCGCAGTTGACGAGGTATCTGCTGACTACCGCGCCACCTCGATCTCTGAGGCTGACGCTAACAAGACGTTCCTCGAGGAGGCCGGTGTCGAGTTCTTCGAGATCGAGCTCGCCGAGTGGCGCAAGCCGGTAGCGGGCATGGTCGACGAGGCCAACCCGACCGTCAAGGAGTGGGCAGAGCGCATCCTCGCACTTCGCGAGTAGCACCCCCGATCGCGCTCACGCGCACTAGCCCGGCCGAGTCGCCCCCCCGACTCGGCCGGGCATCCCCATACCCCTAGAAAAACCAAGATTGTGAAGAGAACACCATGGCACCGTGGCTGGGCGTAATTGCTGACGACTACACCGGAGCGACCGACCTCGCAGGAATGCTCGTGCGATCGGGCACGAGCGCCGTGCAGTTCTTCGGAGTGCCAACGGACGACATGGTTGTTCCCGAGGCCGATTGCCTCGTCGTCGCGCTCAAATCGCGCAGCATCGATGCGGCGGATGCCGTCGAGCAGTCGCTCGAGGCGGCGCGCTGGCTGCGAGCCCAGGGCGTTGAGCAGCTCTTCTTCAAATACTGCTCCACCTTCGACTCGACGGCCGAGGGCAACATCGGCCCCGTTGCGGAGGCGCTCCACCGCGAAATCGGATCAGGAATCGCCGTGATCGCCCCCGCTGTGCCCGAAAACGGCCGCACGGTCTATCAGGGCCGCCTCTTCGTGGGTGACAAGCCTCTGGATGAGTCGCCGATGCGCAACCATCCCCTCAACCCGATGACCGATTCTGACCTCGGCCGGCTTTTTTCCGCCCAGAGCTCGTCGTCCACCGGTCTCGTGTCGCTCTCGACTGTGCGTTCCGGCTCGGAAGCCGTTCGGGAGCGTCTCGCAGCGCTTGAAGCCGATGGCATTTCGTTCGCCGTCGTCGACACCGTTGCCGATGAGGATCTCATCACGATCGGTGCCGCGATCGTCGACGCCAAGCTCGTCACGGGTGCCGCAGGAATGGCCGTTGGACTTGCCGCCGCCAGGGCTGCCGCCACCGGGCAATCTTCTGCCCCAGCCCCCGCGCTGCCCGTCGGCGCCGCTGCCGTCCTCTCGGGCAGCTGCTCAACGGCAACCCAGGGCCAGGTCGCCCTGTACAGCCAAGACCACCCGAGCTTTCTCATCGACCCGCTGCGTCTCGCGGCCGGAGACGACGTCGTGGGGGAGGCGCTCGCGTTCGCCCGCGAGAACCTCGACTCGGTTCCCCTCATCTACTCGTCGGCCGATCCCGCTCAGGTCGCCGCGGTGCAGGCAGAGCTGGGTGTTTCACGCTCGGCCGGTCTCATCGAGGACGCCTTCGCATCCATAGCCCGCGGCTTGGTCGAGAGTGGCGTTCGCCGCCTCATTGTCGCCGGCGGCGAGACCTCCGGTGCCGTAGTCGTTGGCCTTGGCACGAGCGCGATCCAGATTGGCGAAGAGGTTGACCCCGGGGTTCCCTGGACCATCTCCGTCGATGAGCCCCAGATCGGCCTCCTGCTCAAGTCCGGCAATTTCGGGGCACCCGATATCTTCACGAAGGCGTTGGAAGGGCGATGAGCGAATCAGCCGAGCTCCGCGCCGCCCTCGTCGAGACGGCAGCACGGCTGGACGCTGCCGGATACTCGCCGGGGACATCCGGAAACATCAGCGTTCGCCACGGGGACACGATCATCGTCTCGCCGACCGGCGCACGGCTGGGCGCTCTTGATCCGGATGCGCTGAGCATCGTCGATCTCGACGGCCGCCACCTCGAAGGCCCCAAGCCGACGAAAGAGTCGCTGTTTCACGCCGCGGTCTACCGTGCCCGCCCCGAAGACCGCGCTGTCGTTCACTTGCACTCGCCTTATGCGAGCGCGCTGTCGTGCCTTGACGGGCTCGACCCCGAGAACGCGCTGCCCGCCTACACCCCGTACTTCGTCATGCGGGTGGGCGACCTGCCCGTCGTCCCCTACTTTCCCCCGGGGGATGAGGGGCTCGCCGCCGCGATCGGCACTGTTGCGCAGGCGCACCGTTCGATGATGCTGTCGAATCATGGCTCGCTGGTCTCAGGACTCTCGCTCGACGCCGCCGCTTCTGCCGCGGAGGAGATCGAAGAGACCGCCAGGCTTCACTTCGTAATCGGCGACCGTGCGGCCAAGCTGCTGTCGGCTGATCAGGTGGCGGAGCTTCGCCGCCGCTACCCCTGAGGACCCCATGCAATTCACGTCCATCAACACGTCGATCATCGTGGGAGATCTTCCCCTCGATGAGCAGCTAGCTCTCGCCGCATCCCACGGATTCACCGAGGTCGAGCTGTGGTGGCCTTTCGAGACTGCGAACCCGACCGACGATCAGGTCAGCGCATTCCTTCGCACGGTAGAGGCCTCCGGTCTCGCCCTCATCGGCTTGAACCTCTATGAGGGTGGGATGGCCGAAGGTAACCGTGGCATCGCGTGCTGGCCGGGGTTCGAGCAAGAGATGCGGGATACGGTCGCCGTAGCCAAGCGCATTGGGCTGGCGACCGGGTGTCGCATGTTCAACGTGCTCAACGGAACGATTCTGCCCGATGTGGATCGCGCAGAGCAGGATGCCCTGGCCGCCGCCAACACGGCCTACGCGGCACAGGAGCTGGGCTCGATCGGTGGCACGGTCACGATCGAGCAGCTCTCCCACATTCCCGGCTACGGCCTTCGGACTGCTGCCGACGTGCTCGGGGCAATCGAGCGCGCCGTCGCGGTCAACGGCGCCGACAACATCCGCATGCAGGTCGACCTCTTTCATATGTACAACGTCGGCGACGACGTTCCCGCATTCTTCGACGAAAACTGGGGAGTGATCGGCCACGTTCAGGTCGCCGACGAGCCGGGCCGGGGCGGACCAGGCACGGGCAGCAGGCCCGTCATCGAGCACCTGGAACGACTCCGTGCCAACGGCTACACGGGCCGCTTTACCCTGGAGTACTCGTGGGCTGGCCCCGACGGCGATCCGTTCGGATGGATGCGCTAGCACCAGACATGAACGCGAAGGGCGGCGACCACGGGTGTGGTCGCCGCCCTTCTCATTGCGGGAGCGTTAGGACGCCGCTAGCGCACTAGGACGCCGTCAATGTATCGACGTAGTCCTGGTTGGCGGTCATCCACTCGGCCACGACGGGGCCATAGTCGCTGCCGTCGTATTCATTGAACATGGCGTTCTCGAGCGAGAACAGCAGCTCGGAATCCATAGTGAATGCCGAGATCCAGGTAGCGACCTCGGCGAAGTCGGATTCGAATCCGGCACGCGAGTAGCTGTAGAGGCTCTCGGTGCCTCCGAGCATTCCGTCGGGGTCTTCGAGATCCTTGATGGGGAAGGCGTCGTAGGCCCAGTGCGGGCGCCACAGGGTTACGGCAATGTTCTCGTTGTTGTCGAGCGCCGCGGTCAGCTCGGTGAGCATTGCGGGAGTCGACGAGGTGATGAAGTTGAGCTTCTCGAGGCCGTAACCCGGGATAACCGAGTCTTCCATCGCGCCAGTGAGCCCTGCGCCCGGCTCGATGCCCACGATGCGGTTGTCGAAGAGATCGGCGTTCGCCGCTAGCTCGGCGAGCGAGTCGATGGGGGCATCCTCGTTGACGGCAACCGTAAGCGTGGCGTCGTCATTCCAGGCACCGAGTTCGACGATGTCATCGCCGTACTCCTTGATGTATTCGGCGTGGGTGCCGGGCAGCCATACGTCTAGCGTGAGGTCGTAGTCGGCGCTGGAGAGGCCGTTGAACACGGGGGCTGCGTCGGCGTATTCGAGGGTCACGTCGTAACCCTCGTTCTCGAGAACTGCCTTCCACAGCTCCGATACGGCGATGCCTTCATCCCAGCCGTTGAACACGGCGATGGTGAGTTGCTTGCCGTCGTCGGCAGAGCCGGTATCGGCGGTGCATCCGGTGAGCGCGAGGCCCGCGACCACCACGGTAGCGGCGGCCTTGGTGAGGGGGTTCCTCAGGTGATTTTTCATGCTGTCTTCCTTTCTGGGGCGCGCGCTAATGCGCGGCCGGGGTTGACGAAATACGACGTATGGGCACGGGGGCGGATACGGGCATCGCCCGAATCACGCGGTTAGGCGCGCAGCGCCTGGGGAGGAGCCGGCGCGACGCTCGTGCGGTCGCGGCTCTGGCGCGAGCCCCAACGGCCGATCAGCCGGGAGAACAGCCCGCGGCCCGTGCCGAATGCGGCAGTGAGCCGATCGAGGATGATCGCGATAATGACGACGGAGACGCCCGCCTCAACGCCGAGCCCGACGTCGATGCGGTTGAGGCTCGCGACAATCTCGCCGCCCAGCCCGCCGGCGCCGACCATGCCGGCAATCACGACCATCGAAAGCGACAGCATGATCACCTGGTTCAGGCCGGCCATGATCGTGGGCAGTGCGAGTGGCAGCTCGATCTGGCGCAGGATGCGGGCAGGAGACGCGCCGAAGGCTTGCCCTGCCTCGACGACCTCTCGGTCGACGCCGCGGATACCCAGTTCGGTCAGGCGAACTCCGGGCGCCATGGCGAAGATGATCGTCGCCACAATTCCCGGAACAACGCCGACGCGAAACAGCAGGAGAGCGGGGATCAGGTACACGAACGCCGGGGTCGTCTGCATGAAGTCGAGCACAGGGCGCAGAATCGATGAGAACACCGACGACTTGGCAGCGCCTATGCCGAGCGGCACGCTGATGATGATCGCTATGACGGATGCCACCAAGACCAGGGCGAGCGAATCCATGGCGTTGTCCCACTGATCGACACCCACGATGACGAGCAGCGCGAGCGAGGTTCCGACCGCGAAGATCCAGCCGCGAGCCATAAGGCCCAACAGAGCGGCGAGCACGATGATCACCCAGAACGGCGGCGACGACAACACAAGGTCGACTCCGTCGTAGAGAGCGAGAAAGATTGCGCGCAGCACCCCGAAGAACCCAGAGAGGTTTTCGGTTGTGAAGCTGACGGCGGATTCCATCCAGTCGCCGAGGGGAATTCTCAGGTCGCCCATCATGCACCGACCTTTGCTGCCGTGGCGCGCAGGGTGTCGCTGATGACGCTGGTCGGCACTGTGGGTGGCGGCTCAACGATCGGCAGCTCGCCCGTTGTGGTGGGGGTGACGTTTCCCAGGGCAGCCAGGAGCGTGACGCGGGGCACGACTCCCATCAGGCGCCCGTCGGAATCGACGACGGCGATGGGGAGAGGGCTTTCGAGCGATGCCTCGACAATGTCGGTGAGCAGAGCATCCGGAGAAACGGTGGTAACTGACCTGTCGATAACCCCCAGCAGGTCGGGGTCGCGGCGCCGCACCTGGGCGAGCACCTCGTGGTCGCGGACCGCTCCTTCGAGCTTGCGAGATTTGCCCACCACCAACAGGGCAGAAGTTTGCATATCTCGCATGGTGCGCAGGGCGGCGCGGGGGCCCGCCGAGACAGCGGCGACGGCACGGGCGGGTTCCATGACGCTGCTGGCGGTCAGCACCCGAGAGCGATCGACGTCCTGCACAAACTGGGCGACGTAGTCGTTTGCCGGGTCGGTGAGGATGTCCTCCGGGGTGCCGATCTGCACGATGCGGCCGTCGCGCATTACGGCGATGCGATCGCCGAGAAACATGGCCTCATTGAGGTCGTGGGTGATGAAGATGATGGTTTTTCCGAGCACAGCCTGCAGTTCAACGAGCTGTTCCTGCATCTCGCGTCGGATGAGCGGGTCGAGGGCGCTGAACGCCTCATCCATGAGCAGCACATCGGTGTCGGCGGTGAGAGCCCTGGCAATGCCGACGCGCTGTTTCATGCCACCTGAGAGTTCTGAGGGCAGCGAATCCTCCCACCCACCGAGACCAACCAGGTGGATGGTCTTGCGAGCGAGTTCGAGACGCTTGGCCTTGCGCACGCCCTGAATTTCGAGGCCGTAGGCCACGTTGTCAAGAACGGTTCGGTGGGGGAGCAGGGCGAAGTGCTGGAAGACCATCGACACGCTGCTGCGGCGGACGGTGCGCAGAGCTTTGCCTGAGATTCCTGTCGTGGGCAGACCATTGATGGTCACTGACCCGGAAGTCACATCGAGTAGCCCGTTGAGCATGCGAATGAGGGTCGACTTGCCGGAGCCACTGAGGCCCATGACAACAAAGATCTCGCCCTGCTTCACCTCGAATGAGGCATCGATTACCGCTGCTGTTCCGAACGAGCTCACGTCGGCACGAGATGCACCGTTTTTTAGCTGTGAAACGGCCTCGCTGGATTTCTTTCCGAACACCTTATAAAGGTGGTCGGCCTTGACTGCAATGCTTTCGGTCACGTTGTCCTGGCGACGACCACAGGTCACCGCGTGGCGGCGACAGGTTCGTGCTTCGGTTACGGTCCGGGTCTCTGGTGCAACCCTGCATCGGGGCTGTAATAACAAGATGCAGCGAGGGAGCCTCGCCGCGGGGCGGGCCCGCCACCAGATGACCATACGCTCGCGGTCGGTCTCATCCGGGGATGCAACCGGCCACGTCCGCGGCCTAGATGTTGGGTCAGTCCGATGCTGCTGAAGGGTCAGAGCAAAGCGAACCGTTAAACACCATAGCCACAGACGGGGAGTTCGCCGAGTTGAGCAAGTATCGCCTTATGTGGGGCATCGAGCGCTCAGACGCCGGGTTTGCGGCGATCTGCGAGCGATACGGCGGGGTGCCGATCGTTGCCATTACGTTATATCGCGACGGATCGGACCCATCGAGGCCACATCGACGGGGCATCGAATGGTGGTTAGTCGAACTCGGCGGGGTTCGGTACCCTAACCATTCCCTCTTGAGCCACCGTGGCGACCAGCATGCCATCGCGGGTGTAAACACGACCGGAAGAGAGGCCTCGCCCGCCGATGGCGTTGGGGGATTGCTGCACGTAGAGAAGCCATTCGTCGACACGAGCAAAACGGTGGAACCACATGGCGTGGTCGAGGCTTGCGACCTTGAGACCGGGGGTGATCCAGGCAACTCC
>NZ_JBACFR010000275.1:0-2697 GCF_056262345.1 Homoserinimonas sp. | reverse complement strand
CGCATCCTGGCCGCGATTGCCGCTGATCGGGCCATGGCGGCTGCAGGGGCATCTGGTGATCTGTATGCAGGAATCGTGCAGGTCGGCGCTGTGACCACGCGAGACGAGGCAAAGGTCGCCATGCTCGGCGCAATGTATGGGGCGACGACGGGGGAGAGCGGCCGGTTGCTTCCCAGGCTCGCGCGCGCATTTCCCCGTGCGTTGGGACTCGTGGAGGATGCTGCGCGATCAGGCGAGCGCGGAGACCCCGTTGCCACGTGGCTCGGTCGCACCTCACCGATGCCGGCCTCCGACTGGCATGACGCTCAATCACTCGCCTCGGCAGATGGCGCGTCTGCTGCCGCCCAGGACCGCGCGCGCGGCGCCGCGCGGAGCTGGGGACGCTTCACCCGAAACTTCGTTGTCCAGGGCACAGCCGCTGAGTGGGCGCTGTCGTGGATGGCCTTCATCCGCTCTCGGCTCCACGCCCTCGGGGGCGGGTCGCCTCTAATGGAGTCACCGCATCTCGCTTTCTTTTTGCACGATGAGGTCGTGATCCACGCTCCGGCCGAGCATGCTGCCGCGGTTGAAGCCCTGGTGCGCGATTCGGCCGAGGCTGCAGGACGGCTCCTGTTTGCCGATTTCCCGGTCACGTTTCCGCTGACCGTTGCCGTTGTCGACAACTATGGTGAGGCGAAATAGCGTTTGCCGTGAGTCGCTTGTGAGAACCAGCGCTGATCAGGCATAATGCGAGAAGAAGCATTGCTTCGCTAATTTCATATCTCGTTGCCGAGAGCCACCCGAGTTTCGTTGGTCGATGGGGAAGTCGAACCAAACGAAATGGAGAGAAAGTGGCTGCAGCAACCGCACGCGGAGTGCTTTTTGTGCACTCCGCTCCTCGCGCGCTCGCCCCACATATTGAGTGGGCTGCAGGTCGCGCCATTGACCGTGCCGTGAACTTCTCGTGGTCAGACCAACCCGTCCTCAAGGGTGCGCTTCGCACCGAGTTCTATTGGGAGGGCGAGCAGGGAACGGGCGCCGCTCTGGCATCCGCCCTGCGTGGGTGGGAGCATCTGCGCTATGAAGTGACGGAAGACCCGACCCCGGGAAATGACGGCGGTCGCTGGCTTCACACTCCGGATCTCGGAATCTTTTTTGCGCAGACCGATACTGCGGGCAATGTCGTGATCCCCGAAGACCGCATCCGCTATGCAATGGAGATGGCCGGGTCAGATGCTTTCGAGCTGCACCGGGAGCTCCGCCTTGCCCTGGGTCAGGCGTGGGACGACGAGCTTGAAGCGTTCCGTCACGCGAGCGACAGCAACCAGGTCGTCTGGCTTCACAAGGTCGGCTAGCCGCCGCAGCGATCGACGCGCTTAGCTGCGCTCGGGCGCCGTCTGCACGATCGCCTCGAGGTGCGCCACGAACGTCTCTGGCGCGAAGAGGGTGCGTTCCCGCCCAGCGCCCTCGGAGAGTGCCAGTAGCGGCTCAGGAGCCGTAGAAAGGGCCACCAGCGCGTCAGCGAGGCCCGCAGCATCCGGAGAGTCCGCGAGGTATCCCGCCTCACCGAGGCCCTCTTGCAGCTTGGGATCGCAATAGAGCACCCCTCGCTGCCGACTTACGGCTTCTGCGATCGTCATCGGCTGGTTGTCAAAGCCGACGGAGGTCAGCACCACGGCGGCGCTGTCGTCCATGAGGCGAAGCACCTGGTCGTGTGGCAGATTGCCGTGAACGCGAATGTCGCTGATACCTGCCGTCAGCTTGCGCAGAGCCGGCAGTTCGACTCCGTCGCCGACAAAGTCGACGCTGAATGTTCCGGGCGCGCGCCGAAGCGCCTCGATGGCAGCCTCGGCGAAGACGAGAGGGCGCTTGACCGCCTCGCAGCGCGCGACCCACAAAAAAGAAGGCCGAACCGCGGCCTCGGGCGCGAGCGCCTCCGATGGCAAAGCCGAAGTCGCAATGGGGTTAGGAACGATGCGGATGTCACTCGTGACCCCCGCGGCAGTGAGGTCTCGCGCCTGGTGAGCAGAGGGTGAGATCACAACGTCTGCACGCTGAGCCATGGAGAGTGTGAGGTTGCGCAGCACGTTGTCCGACGCACGATCGCTGAGCGCAACGCGAGGGAGTCGAGTGCCCGTGAGGCGACCGAGGAGGTAACGGATGACGGGGGCGACGGCGGCGTTGGCTCCCTCGCTCGCCCAATAGAACGTGTGAACGGTGTGCAGGGCAGGGATCTTGAGCTCGGCAGCGACATCTGCAGCAGCGTGGGCCAGGCCGAACTCCGTCTGCACGTGCACGGCATCGATGCGCTCGTGAACGAAGAGGGCGCGGAGTCTGCGCCGAGTTGCGTCGTTGTTGGGGATGACCGGCAGCAGCAGGCCCGGCAGCGTAAACGCTGGCTTGGTCGTCAGCCCCTCTGCCGTGCGGAGATACCGCCCGGATCCGCCGCGAACGGCGGGAACCATCACGACCTCGTGGCCCGCTTCGAGCCGGGCGAGCCTCTGCTGCTGCATCGATGTTTGCGCTCCACCGACGTAGTCGAGAAAGTAGTCGCTAACGATCGCAATGCGCATAGAGCCCCGCGCCTATCTCAGTAGCTGCGGAACGCGACGACGGCGTTGTGGCCACCGAAGCCGAAGGAGTTGCTCAGCGCGAAGAGGGGGCCGTCGCCGAGGGGGCGAGGCTCCGTGACCACGTCGAGTGGGATCGCAGGATCCT
>NZ_JBACFR010000274.1:0-10163 GCF_056262345.1 Homoserinimonas sp. | reverse complement strand
GCCCTCCACAACACGGCGAGCCCAGTCGGCCTGGGCAGCATCCGGTCGGTAAGCGGAGCGGATGGTCTCGACCTGAGCCGGATGGATGCACGCGGTCGCCGAGAACCCGCTCTGCGCGGCATCCTCAGCCTCGGCCTGCAGAATGCCGAGGCTCGTGAAGTCCACATTGATCGCGTCGATCGCCGCCTTGCCGTGAGCCCGGGCAGCGAGCAGGATGCTGGACCGCGCGTGGTCGATGACGTTGCGATAGCGGCCATCGAGCCCACGACTGCTGGTTCCGCCCAGCGACACCGTGAGGTCTTCCGCCCCCCAGAACAGGCCGACGACCTGGGGCAAACCCGCAATGTAGGAGGCGTTCAGCACTCCTTCGGCCGACTCTATGAGGGCGACTACGCGGTAGGCGGCCAAGTCAGCGAGCTCCTCGGGGCTCGTGACCTTGGGCACCATAACCGTGCCGTATCCGCTGCGGGCAAGGGTCTCGAGGTCGGCTTCGAACTCGGGGCTGCGAGTGCCGTTGAGTCTGAGAATTGTGCGCTCGGGGTCGAGCGACGACGCGATGACCGCCTCGCGGGCCGCTGCCTTGTTTTCGACACCGACGGCATCCTCAAGGTCGAGGATGACCGCATCGGCTCGATCGGCGGCTTTGGCGAAGCGCTCCGGCCGGTCTGCTGGGCAGAAAAGGATGGCGGGACCCATGGTGAACGTCATGTCATGCACCTGTCCAGAGTATTGCGAACGGCGGGTGCCGACGACCCCGGAGTTCGATCCAAGGCGAGGAGCGAGCTACCCAAGGCCAAGAGAGCGGGCGATGATCATGAGCTGCACCTCATTGGTGCCTTCTCCGATCTCAAGAATCTTGGAATCCCTGTAGTGGCGCCCCACAACGCTCTCGTTCATGAACCCGTATCCCCCAAAGATCTGAGTCGCGTCCCTCGCATTGAGCATCGCCGCGTCGCTCGCCACCAGCTTGGCGATGGCCGCCTGCTCGGCGAAGGGCACACCGGCGTCGCGTCTGCGCGCGGCATCGTGCCACGCCAGGCGCGACGTATGCACCCGCGACCTCATTCGCGCGATCGTGAAGGCAATGAACTGATGCTCGGCAATGGGCACACCGAAGACAACCCGCTGCTTGGCATAGGTCACCGATTCCTCGAGGCAGCCTTCTGCCGCCCCCGTCGCCAGTGCCGCAACCGCGATGCGCCCCTCGTCGAGCGTGCGGAGAAAGTTCGTGAAGCCCTTGCCGCGCTGGCCCAAAAGGTTTGCGGCGGGAACCCGCACGTTGTCGAAGGTAAGGGGGTGGGTGTCGGATGCCCGCCAGCCGACCTTGTCATAGGCGGGCTCGACCGTGAAACCCGGGGTTCCGGAGGGCACGATGATCGTTGAGATCTCGGCGCGGGGTTTGCCAGAGGCATCCGTCACTCTCGCGGTCACGGCCGAAACGGCGACGAAGCTCGTGATGTCGGTGCCGGAGTTAGTTATGAACTGCTTGGTGCCGTTAATGACCCACTCATCGCCGTCGAGCACCGCGGTGGTGCGGGTTGCGCCAGCGTCGGAGCCCGCCTCGGGTTCGGTGAGGCCGAATCCCGCCAAGGCTCGCCCGGAGAGTAAGTCGGGCAACCAGCGAGCCTTTTGCTCGGCGGTGCCGAAACGAAACAGGGGCATCGCGCCGAGACCGACCGCCGCCTCCAACGTGATGGCGAGCGACTGATCAACCCTGGCGATCGCCTCGACGGCCAAACAGAACGTCAGGTAGCTGCCGCCCTGGCCGCCCGCCTCCTCGGGGAAGGGAAGGCCAAAGAGCCCGAGTTCGCCCATCCTGGCGACGACATCTAACGGCAAAGCGTGATCGCGGTCGGCCTGGTACGAGATGGGGGCTATGACCTCGTCGGTGAAAGTGCGAACGAGGCTGGCGAGCTCGTTCTCCTCGTCACTGAGCCCAAATGCGGGTGCTGTGTCGTTCATCGCTGAACCTCTTTCAGGGCGTCGGTGTTGTCAGTGGGGCGGTGTCGTTCAGGGGGTGGTGTCGTTCAGGGCGGAATCCTCGGCGGCGATTGTGGCCACGCGATGGTCGGCCCGCACGAGGTCCCCCACGCGCACTTCGATCGCGACGATGCCTTCGCTCGTGGCCAGCACGGTGTGCTCCATCTTCATTGCCTCGATCGTCACCAACGCCTGCCGGGCGGTGACCCGGTCGCCCGAGGCGACGGAGACATCGACAACCGTGCCAGCGAGCGGTGCACGAACCTCGGGCGAAACGGCGCCTTCCGTGCGTTCGAGAGCGGCGAGCTCGCGCTCAAGTGACTCCTCACGAGACACGCGTCGCAGGGCAACGGATGCTCCCCCATGACCGATCCAGACCGTGTCACCGTCGAGCGCGACATCCCTCGGCGGAAGCACCGACTCGGATTGCGGCACCGCGACAGAGCGCCACTCGTCTCCATCGTCGATAGTGAGGACAGCAGGCCGGTACTCGCCCAACCGCCAGCCGTCACGGCGTCGCCACGGCTCGGCACCATCGTCGCGACCGCAGAACAGCGTCGCAGCGGTATCGAGCGCCACAGCATCCGGCACTCCAAACTCGTGCCGAGGCAGAAACCGCGCGATGAGGTCGGTGTCGAGGCTGCCCGACCGCACATCGGGGTCGGCCAGAAGAGCGCGAAGAAACTCAATGTTGTGGTGCACGCCCAGAACGAGCGTTTCGGCAAGGGCACGGTCGAGCCGGTAGAGCGCTTGGGCGCGGTCGTCGCCCCGTGCAATGACCTTGGCGAGCAGAGGGTCATAATCTGCGGTGATGCTCCGCCCGAGCGCAAGCCCGCTGTCGACGCGAACGCCTTCTCCCGCTGGCTCGTGCAACGCCACGACAACCCCGGTCGACGGGAGAAAGCCGTGCCGAGGGTCTTCTGCATAGATGCGCGCCTCGACGGCAGACCCGGTGAGGGTCACATCCTCCTGTGAGAAGCCGAGCGGCTCGCCCGCGGCGATGCGCAGCTGCTGTTCGACAAGGTCTATCCGCTCGCCCCTCACCCGGGCGACCTCCTCGGTAACGGGATGCTCCACCTGCAGCCGGGCATTCATCTCCATAAAGAAGAACTCGTCCGGCGATTCGGCAGAAACGAGAAACTCAACGGTTCCGGCACCCACGTACCCGCTGCCTCTGGCAACCTCGCACGCCGCAACGCCCATCCGTTCGCGAAGATGCGCGCCCTGCGGTGACTGCAGAAGCGGAGATGGCGCCTCCTCGATGACCTTTTGGTGGCGGCGTTGCAGAGAGCATTCGCGCTCCCCGAGGTGGACGACTCCCCCGCTCATATCGGCCAGGATCTGCACCTCGATGTGGCGTGGAGAGGCTACGAGGCGCTCCAACAGCAGAGCGTCGTCACCGAACGCCGCCTTAGCGATGCGGCGGGCTGCGGCTAGTGCTTCGGGCAGGTGCGCAGGATCCCCCACGACCTGCATGCCCTTGCCCCCACCGCCCGCCGAGGGCTTAACAAGCAGCGGAAACCCCACAGACTGTGCAGCTTCGATGAGCTCGGCATCGCCGAGCCCAGGCCGGGATACCCCCGGAATCACGGGGACGCCCCGCTCCTGCACATGGTTCTTTGCTCTGATCTTGTCGCCCATCAGATCAAGCGCAAAAACAGGGGGGCCAACGAACACCACCCCGGCGTCGGAGCACGCCTGCGCCAGCGGCGCGCTCTCCGACACGAAGCCGTACCCGGGATGCACCGCCTGTGCCCCGGTCGTGCGCACCGCCGCCATAATCGCGTCGACGGAGAGGTAGCTGTCACGGGCGGGGGCCGGCCCGATTCGCACCGCCACATCGGCGAGCGTCGTATGCGGAGCATCCGCATCAGCATCGCTATACACGGCAATGGAACGGATGCCCAGCCGCCGAAGGGTGCGGATAATGCGCACCGCAATCTCGCCGCGGTTGGCCACAAGAACGCTGTCGAAAGGGGGCACGGCGGTCACATCCTAAACAGGCCGAAGGCCGGCTCTGGCAGGGGTGCAGAAGCGCACACCCGGAGGGCGAGCCCCAGCACCGTGCGGGTATCGGCAGGGTCGATGACCCCGTCGTCCCACAGACGGGCGGTGGAATAGTACGGGCTTCCCTGCTCTTCGTAGCGGTCAGCGATGGGTTGGCGAAAGCGTGCTTCATCGGCCGCGGAGTAGCTTTCGCCTCTGGCGGCCATCTGCTCCCGCCGCACCGACCACAGCACTGACGATGCCTGCTGGCCGCCCATTACCGAAACCCTCGCCGCTGGCCACATCCACAGAAAGCGGGGCGAGTAGGCCCTTCCGCACATGGAATAGTTGCCAGCGCCGAATGAGCCGCCGATCACGACCGTGAGTTTGGGCACCCGGGTCGTGGCCACCGCCGTGACCATTTTTGCTCCGTGCTTGGCGATGCCGCCCGCCTCAGCATCCGTCCCCACCATGAAGCCCGAGATGTTCTGCAGAAAGACCAGGGGCGTGCCGCGCTGGTCGCACAGCTCGATGAAGTGAGCTCCCTTTTGAGCCGACTCGCTAAACAGCACGCCGTTGTTGGCGATGATGCCCACGGGATGCCCGTGGATGCGGGCGAACCCCGTGACGAGAGTCGTGCCGTACTCCGCCTTGAACTCGTGAAACTCGCTGCCATCAACGAGCCTGGCGATGACCTCGTGGACGTCATATGACTCGAGAACGTCGGTGGGAACGACACCATAGAGCTCGTCTTGCGGCACCCGTGGCGGCTCTGATGCGCTCACCTGCCAGGCGGCCTCGGCGGGCGGCGGCAGCGTCTCGACGATATCGCGCACGATCTGGAGAGCATGATCATCGTTGTCTGCAAGGTGATCGACTACTCCAGAGCGACGGGCGTGCACTTCGCCCCCGCCGAGCTCCTCAGCGGTGACGACCTCGCCGATTGCCGCTTTGACCAGCGGCGGGCCGCCGAGAAAGATCGTTCCCTCGCCCCGCACGATCACGGTTTCGTCGCTCATCGCCGGTACATAGGCACCGCCTGCCGTGCAGGATCCCATGACGGAGGCGATCTGCGGCACGCGCTGCGCCGACATGCGGGCCTGGTTGTAGAAGATGCGCCCGAAGTGGTCGCGATCGGCGAACACCTCGTCCTGCATCGGCAGAAAGGCTCCCCCCGAATCGACCAGGTAGATGCAGGGGAGCCGATTCTCCAGGGCAATCTCCTGTGCCCTTAGGTGCTTCTTGACCGTGAGAGGGAGGTAGGTTCCACCCTTGACGGTTGCGTCATTAGCAATGACAAGCACGGGCCGGTCGTGAACCAGACCGACGCCAGCGACGACCCCGGCTCCGGGAGCCTCGTCGCCATAGAGCCCCGTCGCGGCGAGCGGTGCGATCTCAAGGAACGGACTGCCCTCATCGAGAAGGTGGTCAATGCGGTCGCGGGCCAGCAGTTTTCCCCTGCTCTGGTGACGCAACCGGGATGCTTCTGAGCCACCCAGCGCCGCCTCGGCGAGTCGCGCGCGCAGATCAGCGACAAGCGCCTTTTGCGCGGTGGCGTTGGCCTCGAACGCCGCCGAGGTCACGTCGACCCGACTTTCCAGTGTCTTCATTGACTACCTTCTGAGCTGCTGCGGATGAGAGCGAACCGCTCCTCAAGCCAAATTCAGTTAGTCTCGACTAACTGAATTACAGACTAACTCTCTCGCCATCGAAGGGGAACCCCCCGTGACAGCCCAGACTCCAGACCCGCCAGCCGACGGATCGTCTCGCACCAGGGCGAAGGCCGACCGCAGAACAGCGCTCCTCGAAGCGGCCGCGCGTCTCTTTGCCGAGAACGGCTTCGCCCAGGTTTCACTCGAGGAGCTCGGTGCCGCGGTCGGCGTGAGCGGCCCCGCCGTCTACCGGCACTTCGCCAGCAAACAGGCCGTCCTCGCTGCCCTGCTCATCGGCGTGAGCGAATCCCTGCTCGCGGGCGGTCGCGCCGTGATCGCGCAGCAAGCGCCCGCCGCGGTGACGCTACGAGCACTCATCGACTTCCACGTTGACTTCGCCGTGAGGGATCCCGACGTCATTCGCGTTCACGATCGCGACCTACACAGCCTGTCAGACGACTCCCGCCACACGGTGAGAGAGCTTCAGCGACGATACAGCGAGCTCTGGGTCGATGTCGCCGCTGAGCTGCGCACCGAGACCCGTCAGGAGCTTCGGGTTCGGGTGCAGGCCATTTTCGGGCTCATCAACTCGACGCCGCATACCGCGAGCGGAATCGCTGGGGATTCGCTTCGAGCTCTCTTGAGCGACATGGCGCTGGCGGCCAGCCTCGCGAACCCGAAATAGTCCCGAGCTAATCGGCCGACGTGCAGATGCAGACCTCGTTGCCCTCAATATCGGCGAGCACCCACCAATCCGGCGCGAACTCATCCGTGATGAGAACACCGCCAGCCGCAAGAGCTGCGGCCAGCCGCGCCTCGGCATGATCCGCGGGAACATAGACGTCGACATGCATGCGATTGCGCTCTGTGCGGGCAGCATCCATGCTCTGAAACCAGACCTTGGGACCGGCGCCACGCGGGTCGGCGAGGCTCGAAGAATCGCCGTCATCAACGTCGACGTAGTCGAGTACCGCCTTCCAAAAGGGACGAAGGCTCCCGGGCTCTGTCGTGTCGATTGCGATCTCGTAGACGCTCGGAATATGGTCTGCCGGCTCGCCGCCAACCCGCACGGCGAGGGCGTGAATATCCCGCGCCAACTGCACGTCGCGCGAGGTCACGCCTCCTGAATCGTGAGAGGTGAGCACGAACTCGGCTCGGCCCCAACCCAGCTTCATATCGGGATGGTGGTTCAGCGACTCAGCAATCTCACCCGCACGCGTCACGATCGCGGCCGCCGTCACAAAATCGGGGGTCGTGTAGTTTGCCCTGAGCGCTCCGGCGAGATGCTCGAACGCCGTACCGGCGAGATCTTCTGCGGTCATCTCGGGCGTGAGGAGCTTGTGGGGGTCGACGCTGACTTCGCTCATGCGCCCACCTTCCCGCCGAGTTCCGCGGGCGTCAAGTGCCTGGGGGTGAGCATCTGGCCTGAGTTCACGAGCCTCTGGTTTGCTCGCCGCCTCAGACGAGAGCGAGCACCCCCGCAGGATCCCTCAGAATCGACCCCACCGTTGTAAGGAACTCAGAGCCCTGCCGACCATCGATCAACCGGTGATCGAACGCGAGCGTGAGCGTGACAACACTGCGCAATGCGACCCCTCCCTCGTGCTCCCACGGCACCCGGCGAATCGCACCCAGCGCAAGAATCGCCGCCTCACCCGGCGGCAAAATGGGAGTGCCAGCATCCACGCCAAAGACCCCGACATTGGTCACCGTGAAGGTGCCATCCACGAGCTGGTGGGGCGTAGTCGCCGACTCGCGCGCGGATGCGGTGAGCGCGGTCATGGCATCGGCCAGAGCGGGCAACGAGAGTTCGTCGGCACCGCGGATGTTCGGCACCAGCAATCCTCGATCTGTTGCGACGGCGATCCCCAGGTTCACATGAGCGAACTCGACCACCTCCTGAGCGGACTCGTCCCACCGACTGTTGATCTCCGGCGTGTGCTTGATCGCCACAATGCACGCCTTCGCGACAAGAGTGAGAATTCCCAGGCTGTGATCACGCAGACGCGGCGATTGCCGCAGCCGATCGAGCAGCTCAAGGCTCTGTGTCACGTCGACCGTGAGGGTGAGGCTCGCGTGCGGCGCCGTGAACGCGCTCTGCACCATGGCCTCCGCCATCCGCCGACGGACGCCCGTGATGGGGCTGCGCACCTCCGACTGCTGCTCAAACGCATCGACTGCACCTGAGTGCGCAGACTCGACGGCATCCCGGGCCGCCACGGGCGCCGCCTGATGAGAGGCCAGCCACTCCGCCCTGCGGTGCCGTCGCCGGGGAAGCTCCCCCGTCTCGCCCTTGGGCCCGTACCCCACGAGAACGGCGGTGCGGTTCGCCGCCGGGGCAACGCCCTCGCTGACGCTCTCGTTCACACTCTCGTTCACACTCTCGCGCACGCTCTCGGCAGCGACCGGCTCGGGGGCGACCACTGCCGCGGCAACGGCATCAGCGGCATCGAGATCTGCCGCAGGCGGAGCGTCATCCCCGTCATCCGTCTCGATCGACACGATCACCGACCCGACGCGCACGGAGTCGCCGGGGTCTGCGAGAAGGGAGCGCACCACGCCCGCGAAAGGCGAGGGAAGCTGCACGAGAGCCTTGGCGGTCTCAACCTCCGCAAGAATCTGGTTCAGCTCGACCGTGTCCCCGACCTGTACCTCCCACGACACAAGCTCTGATTCGGTAAGGCCCTCGCCGAGGTCGGGGAGGGCAAAGTCGCGAAGGCTCATAGTGTCCATCCGGTCAAAGAGTTTGCACGGCCGAGCACGCGGTCAACTGCGTCGAGTACACGGTCGAGATCGGGGAGAAAGTGTTCCTCTAGCCGTGAGGGCGGATAGGGGATGTCATGGCCGGTGACACGCGCTGGTGCAGCCAAGAGGTGGGTGAAGCAGCGTTCGGTGATGCTCGTTGCTAGTTCGGCACCGAGACCGCCGAACTGTTGTGCCTCATGGGTAATAACGAGGCGACCAGTCTTGCGCACCGAGGCCTCAACGGTATCGAAGTCCACAGGAGACAGCGAGCGAAGATCAATAACCTCAAGCGAAATGCCCTCGTCGGCTGCCGCGAGCGCCGCATCAAGCGCCGTCGCCACGAGCGGGCCGTAGGTCACAATCGTGGCGTCGGTTCCCTCAACGACAACGCGGGCTGCCTCAAGCGGCGGTGCAGCATCGAGCGAAGCGTCAACCTCGCCCGTAACCCAGTACCTCCGCTTCGGCTCGAAGAACAGCACGGGGTCGTCGCAGGCGATGGCCTGCCGAATCATCCAATACGCATCTTGGGGGTGAGAGCAGGCCACGACCCTGAGGCCGGCGGTGTGCGCAAAGTATGCCTCGGGCGACTCGGAATGGTGCTCGACTGCGCCGATGCCCCCGCCGAACGGCACCCTGATGGTGATCGGCATGCGAACGGCGCCGCGCGTGCGGTAATGAAGCTTTGCCACCTGCGCCACGATTTGGTCGAAGGCCGGGTAGATGAGGCCGTCGAACTGAATCTCGACCACCGGCCGGTAGCCGCGATAGGCGAGCCCCACGGCCGTGCCCAGGATGCCCGCCTCGGCAAGAGGCGTATCGATTACCCGGTCGGCCCCCCACTTCTTTTGCAGACCGTCTGTCACGCGAAAGACGCCGCCGAGACGCCCGATGTCTTCGCCCATCAGCAACACTCTGTCGTCGGCGGCCAGGGCGCCATCGAGTCCAAGCCCGATCGCCGCGCCCAGCGTCTTTTGCGTCACCGTCTTCTGCGCCATCTCGCCGCTCATCGCTCCTCCCCCAGCATGTCCAGGTACGCGGCGTACTGGCTGCGTTGGCGTAGCACTCGCGATGTCGGCTCAGTAAACACGTGATCGAAAAGTTCGAGCGGGCGAGGGTCTGGCAGCTCAAGGCAGGCGCGCCTGAGATCGGCGGCGACGGCATCCGCAGTGCGTGAGGCCACCTCGTGCACACTGTGCAGGCCATTCAGCTCGAGATTGCGCTCCACTCTGGTAATCGGGTCGAGCTGAAGCCACTCATCGTGTTCGGCGGGGTCGGCATAGCGAGATGGATCATCGGATGTGGTGTGCGGCCCCATCCGATAGGTCACCGCCTCGATATAGCTGGGCCCGTCGCCTCGCCGTGCTCGATCGAGCGCCCAGCGGGTCGCCGCCATCATGGCAAGCACGTCGTTGCCATCGACGCGAATGCTCGGAATTCCGAACCCCGGGGCCCGGTCGGCGAGAGGCCTGCGCGCAACGAGGCTCACCGGCTCCGAAATTGCCCAGTGATTGTTCTGGCAGAGAAAGAGGACGGGAGCGCGGAACGCGGCGGCAAACACCATCGCCTCCGAGACATCCCCCTGGCTTGTTGCCCCGTCGCCGAAGTAGGCGACGGCAACCGAATCTGCACCGTCTTTTGCACAGCCCATTGCGTAGCCGGTTGCGTGGAGCGTTTGGGCACCGATGATGACGGCGGGCGGCGCCATGCCGAACTCGTAAGGATCCCATCCGGATGCTGCCGTGCCCCGCCACATCGGCATCATCTCCTCTACACCGACGCCGCGGCAGTAGGCGACGGCGT
>NZ_JBACFR010000273.1:0-4868 GCF_056262345.1 Homoserinimonas sp. | reverse complement strand
TGAACATCCACCCGCACGCGGTCAGAGCCGACCGGCATCGTGATGGCACCCAGCGACGAGAGCTGCACGGCGTTCCAGAACCGCGCGTCGGTATCGGTAATGACAACCTCGTGAGTCGCTGCGGTCGAGGCGCCGTCGTTGGCAGACAGCGTCACGGTGACCGGGGCGGTCGCGCGATCCCGCTCGATGACGGTGCTCGGCGCGATCGCTTTGCCCGCGACCACATCGAGCTCGCCGCTGACGAGCACTACCGGAGCAGAGTCGGCCGCGATGGGCATCGAGTCGGCACCCGTCGGGCGAAGGACGGGGTCGTAGCTCTGGGCGTAGCCGAAGCCGTCGAGAGAGGTCGGCACGACAAAGTCGGCTGCACCGCCGCTGCGCAGGGTCTCGCGAAGCCGGGTCTCGAACACCATCGAATAGTCGGAGCCGTTGACGATCGAACCGCCATTGGTCGCCGGGTCGCTCGCCTGGTAGACGACACTCACGCCGACGACATTCTGCAACTGCGCTGCCGTCAACGCTTCTGCCTGCGTGATCGTGTAGCTGGCCGTGGTCAGCGTTCCGTCCGCGGCGCGCAGCCACAGCGTAACCATCGAGTGATTCTTACTGACCTCCGCGGCCGGCACCGTGAACTTCAGCTTGGTGAGGTCGAGGCGCTCGAACGGGCTGGTCGCACTATAGGTCGCACCAGTGAACGGGTTGGCGTCATGGTCGGTTGCCGATGTGCGGCAGCCGGGCATCGTCGGCCCACACTCCGCACCGGCGGTGACCCGCAGAAAGGATGCGCGGGACAATGCGGTGCTTTCGGCAACGAGCGAGATATCAGCCGTGGGGTAGATCGCCGTGTCGACGTCGCCCGGGTTGGGGATCACGAGCTTGGGCTTGCTGGTCGCGACCGTGAGCCCCACATTCGGGGGAAAGTCGGTCAGCGTGATGTCGTCATGCGCGGTTCCCGTCGAGGGGGCGCCGACGAATCGGGTTCCGTTCACGGCGACCGTGTTGCGCAGCGAACCCTTGTCGGTTGCGCCCAGGTTGAAGGTCGTGGTGCCCGTGGCCCACGTCGACGAGGTTGTGTCGCGAACCGCGTTGCGCAGGGACCATTCGAGATCGAAGTGGCGAGAGGCATCGGCGGTTCCGGTCGCGACGCCCGAGCCGGGCAGCGCCCGGAGCGGATCCTTGCTCGTGGTGCGAGCCGCGTCGTTGGGAACCACAGTGATGCGCACACCCGTGGTGTTGGCAACCTGGGCCGGTGTCAACGTGTGGCCCGTGAAGCCTGCGCTGCTCATCCACGACCCAGCGGGCGGCGCGACGATGTTCCACGCACCGCCGTAGAACAGCTCGATCGTGCTCACACTGTCCCACTGCAGCAGCGGTTCCTGCGTGAACGACCTGGCCTGGATGCGCTTGAGGTCGAACGCCTGGAAGGTGGTCGCGCCAGGGTTCGCTTCGTTGCCGGCAGGGTCGCTGATCGTCACCGAGGCGAAGCCCGAAACGGGGACTCCCCACGAGAGACGAGTCACGGCGCTGTCGCCCGACTGCGCGACGAGCGTCGTCAGGTCAGCTCCGCCGATAGTGCGCCACTTCTTGTCGGCGTAGAGCACACCGGCACCGGGGCTAGGCACGACGGTTGCCGGGGCAGTGTCATCCTTAGGCTTGCTTGCCACGGGCGTGGTTCCGCCCGCCAGGCCGTGGGCCTGAGCGACGGCGAGGTTGTTGTACACGACCGCGCCCGTCCCACCCGACACGACGGGCGCAACGGGGTAACCGGAGGTGCGCAGCGTCGAATTGGCCTGGAAGACGGCGTTCGGGGCAACGGCCGTCGCCTGCGCGAAGTCACCGCCCACCGAGTCGAACGTGTAGCGAAGGCCGACGATGGTCGGCACGAGGGCGGAGCTGATCGTGTGCTCGAACATCACTGCAGCCAGCGTGGCATCTGACGTAGCAAGTGTGTGCCAGCCCGTTGCGTCCTTGTACTCAACGAGCAGCGTGGATCCCTTGGGAACCTGGGTCGGGGCGATAGCTGTGGGGCTGAAGGCCTCCCAGAAATCGTCCGCCGCGCCCGTCGCCTCGTCGGTGATGACGATCTTGTTGGGCGCCACATACTTCGAGTCTCCCGAGGTGACCCCAGAAAGCTGCACAACAACGGTGCCGCCGACGGGGATCGCTCCCGAAGGCTTGATCTCTTTCTCGATGCTCAGGTCGATCTCCGGAAAGTAGACCTGGAGCGGAGCAGCATCCGTCGCGGAGGTGCTGCCAGCGGGGTTAACGGCCTTGGCCGTCACGACGTTCGTGATTCGCTTCGGCGAAGCCGCTGCCGTGGGTACGAACGCCGTCGTCGGCGCGATCGTGAACTCGGCTCCGGCCGTGGCGCCCACCGCGATCTGACCGGTGAACACCAGCTCGAAGCCCGTGATGACACCGGCGGGAGCGACGGGGGTGTCGACCGAGGCGAATGCGACGGGGGCCTGGGCTACGCCGCCGACATGCCAGATGACGGATGCTGCGGTAGCGCCGCCGGGCCATACGGGAGCGGAGTTAAACCCGCCAAAGAGCACGTCGGCGGTGAAGAAGTCGACGTCGGAGAGGGTCAGGCTCGTGAGTGGCCCGTTCGAGTTGTTGCGGGCGCTGATTGCAGCGTCGGCCTTGCCGCCTGCGGGGATGTGCGCTGGCGTGATCGACTTAGAGGTGCCCACCTGAACATTGAGCCCTCCGATCGTGTACGGAGCGTCTGCTTCCTTCACCTCTGCCGTCTCGCCGGGAACCGTAACGGTCGCCTCGGCTACGTTGTTCGCGTTGGCACCAAGCACCAGGCTCGCGCCACCCTCACGATCGGTCGCACGCTGGGCAACATTGATCGCAACACTGCCCGCCGCTCCACCAGCAGCAATAGTGGCTGCACCGGCAGCATCCGTGTAGGTAAATCGAAGGCCGGCAACGTCTCCGTTGGCGACTCCGGCTGGCAGAGCCGCGGCGGCGGCGGGTGTTCCCGTCTTCCAGACCCAACCAGCGTTGTCGAGCACATAGGCGTCGACCTGGATGCGATCGGCGCCCTGCGGCATCGTCACGGTGCCGAATCCCGCAAAGTCAACGAGGCGGAACGGGTTGGTCGTCGGCAGCGTTGCAGAGTTAGCTGCGGCAACCTTGGGGTCCTGAATGGCCAGCGACTGAGCGGGAACGTTGGAGGTGTTGCGGGTCGTCAGCGTCATCGTCGACGGTGCCCCCGGCGCGAACTGCTGCGAGGCAGGCAACCACGTCTTGCCGATGGTCAGATCCACGTCGACGGGAACCGTGACGGTCACCTGTGCCGTGTCGCTCGCCGACACAGTATTGCTTGCCGTCGCCGTCGCCGTGTTGGTGATGGGAGCCTTGTTGTGCTGCCACGCGGGCGTGAGGCTCTGGGGAACCTTGAGCGTGTACATGAGCACAAATCCATCACCAGCGGGGATTACTCCCGTATCACCGTCGATCGTCTGGGTCACCGTCGCTGTCACCACGCACCCGGCTGTCACGGTCGTCGTGCAGCCCGTGAGAGCGACGGAGGTCGGCACGGTGCTCGTCGTCACAACGGGCGCCCCTACGAACTCGAACCCGAGAAACTGACTCGGAATCGGGTCGGTGAGCACCACGTCGAGGCAGGCAGAGTCTGCGCAGGCAACGTCGATGGAGTAGGTGAACTCCTCCCCGGGCGCGAGGGCCTTGGTCACGTCGACTGTCTTGGTCACGCTCAGTCCGGCCACACCGGCGGCGGCAGCGGGTGCCGCACCCATCGTCGTAGCGACTGCGGCGGAACCACCGAGCAGAACAACAAGCGCCGCCGCAACAATCGTCACGAGAGGCGAGCGGCGCAAACGGTGGCGACCGCGGCGGGCAGCACGGAACGGAAGCATTGAGGCACGCAAGGGCATAGACACTTTCGACGGTGGCCGTCACGCGAGCGCGCAAAACGACCTGCGGAAGGGCTGTGGGCAAGCCGTCCGCTGAGCGGGTGATTGAACTCTCACGCTATTGACGTCTTAAATGCGGGCTCGCGCTTTCACCCAAATTCACCCCCCGATTCACACCGTCTGCCCTCGTTTGGGGGCCACTGACGGCCAGGTAGACGGATGCGAGCCAAAAGTTACGAAGGGTGACGACCGCGCTTGGGCTCCGCGCGCGCCCTGCTTACGGTTATAGACATGTGCCGCCTCCTGGGTTTCGTGTCTCGCACCGAGACGACGATTCCCGACGCCCTCGGGGCCGATTTCGACGCATTTACGGCGCTCTCGACCACTCTGCATGCGGATGGCTGGGGTCTCGCCTCCGAGAACTCAGAGGGTCGCACACACACGATCGCCGCGGAGGCTGCTCACTCGAGCGACCGTTACACCGCGGCATTCGCGGGCACCCGAACCACCAGCGCGATCGCTCACCTCAGGGCGGCCACCCTCGACCTCGCTGTTGCCGAGCGCAACACGCACCCGTTCATCCATGGCGATCTCTCCTTCGCCCACAATGGATCGATCCGGGAGATCGCCGCGATCGAGCCACTGATCGACGCCGACCTGCTCTCCACCCTTCGCGGGGAGACCGACAGCGAGCGCTACCTACTCGCTCTCGTCTCTGAGATGCGACGAAGCTCAGTTGTCGATGCCGTTCGCACCGTTGCCGAGCGTCTGGGCGATGTGGCCGACGAGGCCAGCATCAACGCGCTGCTACTCACTCCCGACGAGCTTGTCGTCGTGGCAGACGACCCCGCCAAGGCTCCGGCATTTCTCGGAGCCGACTACTACGAACTCAGCTACAAGGTCACCGACGGTTACACCGCGGTCGCCTCAAGCGGCTGGGAGCGCGACGGCTGGCACCGCGTGCCTGAGCGCTCGGTGCTCACG
>NZ_JBACFR010000272.1:0-2566 GCF_056262345.1 Homoserinimonas sp. | reverse complement strand
TCGGGAAAGTCGCCGACGGCGATCATGCGAAACAGCTCGTTTGCGCACTCGTTGAAGGTGAGCTCCTGGCGGCTGGGGGTGCGCGCCTCGCTCAAGTTGGTGTGCTTGGTGATCACGGCAATCGGATGCTCCGTGACCTCGGATCCGGTCGTCGTCAGCCGGCGGAACACCGGGACCGCACGCACCCGGGTCGGGGTCTCCTCGTACCAGTCGGGCGCAGAGGAGTCCACGATCTGGCCGCTGTCAAAAGCATCCGTGACCTGCTTCTTCCACTCCGGCTTGATCGGCTGACCAACGAAGTCGCGGTAGAAGAGGGTTGCCGAGCTTGAGGGGCGGGCGTGCGATACCGCGACGAAGCTGTCATCGGCGGAGGGCACCCACAGCACGATGTCGGCGAAGGCGAGGTCTGCGAGCAGCTGCCAATCCCCGATCAGCAGGTGGAGCCACTCGATGTCCGCTTCGCTGAAGCGGCCTTGGGCACTGACTAGATCGGAGAGCGTCGACACCTCTCTAGGGTAGCCTCCGGATGCCGTGCGGCCCTCTCCCGTGTGCTCTGGCGCAGGCGCGCCGCCCGTGACACTGCCCTAGCGATACGTCATGATGACGGCATGTCTCCCTCTCGTGACCGGCCTGATCGCACGCTTGTCGTGATTCTCGGCATCGTCGGTCTGCTCGTCGTGCTCGCATTTGTCGCGGTTTTTACGCGAGGCGAACCAGCCAAGTTCGAAGCGGACACGCCAGAAGGCGTTGTTCAGGCCTACACGCAGGCGTACGTCTCCGGCGACTATGAGAAGGCCCGCACCTTTGTCGTCGACGCAGCGTGCGCCGGCGACTATTACGCGGAACCTAACCAGGATGTCAGCGTCACCCTCGTGTCGACCGACGAGTTCCCCTCGTCCGCGGCCGTGCGTGTGACGATCACGACGACGTATTCGACCAACCCGTTCGGGCCATCCAGCGTCGCATCGGACGAGGTATTCCACCTCACCAAGCGCGGCGGCAACTGGATCATCGACACGGCACCGTGGCAGTTCGACGTCTGCGGGATTCAGTGATGTCGATGCAAGGGAAGCAGACCACCGTGACTGCGGACGTCGCACGGGCACCGGGCGGCGTGCACACGCTTCGCCGCGTGATCGCCTACTCGCTTCTCGCACTCTTCGTCAGCCTCGCCGCTGTCGGCGTAAGCGGGCTCATTGACGAACTTATCCCGGCTCAGGTTTTCGGTGACAGGGAGATCGCCCGGTCGAACACCACCCTTGCTCAGCCGCTGGCCTTCACCCTGATCGCTGGCCCGTTCGGGGCACTCGTCTTTTGGCTCGTTCGCCGCTGGCTCACCAGCTTCAATGACCGCTCGTCTGTGCTGTGGCCCGTCTATCTCATCGGCATGCATACGGCATCGCTCATTGTTGCCGCGTTCGCGCTCTTGGGCGTTGCCGCCTCTGCGGCTCGAGGTGACGGCCACTTCGCGCAGCTTTCGACCGGCGTTGTCTGGCTTTGCGTCTGGTACTGGCACCGTTGGCTGCTGCGCTCAGCATCCACCTCACCGTTCTTGCTGCCCGATGTCACGACCGTTATTGCCGCCCTGTTCGGGCTCGCCATCGCCGTCTCAAGTGGAATCGAGGGCCTCACCGCCCTGATCGACGCTGCAATCGACGGGCCGCCGGTCATGATCGTCGGCGAAACCGTGTGGCTTTCGCAACTCTCGTCGTCTGCCGTGTGGTGCGCTGGCGGCCTCGTGATCTGGTGGCTCCACTGGTTTGCCGACGGCGTGCGCTTGTCGACCAGGGGCTTCGCCCGGTTCGCCCTCGTCGTCGTCGCGGGCTTCGCCTCCGTCGCGATCGCCCTCGGCGGCCTCACGACCGCGCTCTATGTGGGGCTAGCTACGCTCGCCACGACCTCGGATGTTCTGGACGAACTCGCCAGAGCCATCGCAAACCTGGCCGCCGGTGCCGCACTGTGGGCTTACTACCGCACCGTCGTTCGCGAGGCTTCGGATGGCGTGCGTGAGGCAGTGCGCATCGTTTCGTCAGGGGTCTCCCTCGTCTTTGCGGCGTCGGGACTCGGCGTTGTGGTCAACGCCCTTCTCGCGTCGTTTACGGAGCCCCTTGCCTCCTCTGGCGCGTCCCTGCTGCTCTTTGGCGGGCTTTCCGCGCTTGTCGTGGGCGGGGTCGCCTGGTGGGCGTTCTGGCGCCCCCGTGGCGTCGGAGCAACCGATCACGATTCACCGGTTCCGGATGCTGCCACCAGCGCCGGGGGACGCCGGATCTATCTCGTGGTCGTCTTCGGTGTCAGCACTCTCATCGCCGTGATAACCCTGCTGGTCATCGCCTACGAGGTATTCACCTTCCTGCTCGCGCCATTCTCGACGGGGGGCAGCCTCATCGACAACATCCGGGCGCCTCTCGGTCTACTCACCGCGACCCTCCTCGTTGCCGCCTATCACTTCGCGCTGTGGCGATCCGATCGCCCCCCAACGGTGGGCGCCGGGCCCGAGGCGAGCTCAGGCATCACCCGCATCACCCTTGTTGCGCCCGACCCGCGAGGTGAACTGCGTGCGGAACAC
>NZ_JBACFR010000271.1:0-4354 GCF_056262345.1 Homoserinimonas sp. | reverse complement strand
GTGGGGTCGTCGGGAGAAACCTCGATAACCCCAAACTGATCGGCGAGCGAAATCGGCTGGCGGATCGCGGCAACCGTCACGCCAGCGCCCGACTCGATGTGGGCTTCGATCATCTGACTAAAGTCCATGCGGTACACGTGGTCCGCACCCACGACGACCACAATGTCTGGTTTCTCATCCCGCAGCAGGTTGAGACTCTGCAGGATGGCATCGGCCGAGCCAGCGAACCACCGCTTGCCCAGACGCTGCTGGGCAGGAACCGAGGCCACATAGGAGTTGGTGAGCCCGGAGAGCCTCCAGGTTTGGGAAACATGGCGGTCGAGGCTGTGGGACTTGTACTGGGTGAGCACGACAAGCTGCCGCAGCCCAGAGTTGATGAGGTTCGACAGCGCAAAGTCAATGAGCCGGTAGTTGCCAGCAAACGGCACGGCAGGCTTTGCGCGATCTGCCGTGAGAGGCATGAGCCGCTTGCCTTCGCCGCCAGCAAGAACGATTCCAAAGATCTTCGGGGATGCCATGACCCCACAGTATGCGAGCGCTCCCCTCTGTACTAGGTTGCACTTTGTGAGAGTCGATGTACTGAGCCGAGAATTCCCGCCAGAGGTCTATGGGGGAGCCGGCGTTCACGTTGCCGAACTCGTCCGCGAACTTCGCAAGAACCTCGACGTGCGCGTGCGTTGCTTCGGAGCCGATCGCACAGAGCCCGGCGTAACGGCCTACCGCGCTCCGGCCGAACTCGCGGGTGCAAACCCGGCTCTGGCGACACTCGGCACCGACCTGGAGATGGCACAGGCAACCGAGGGTGCCGATGTCGTGCACTCCCACACCTGGTATGCCAATGGGGCGGGCCACATCGCCTCGCTGCTCCACGACATCCCCCATGTGGTGACCGCTCACAGCCTCGAACCACTACGACCGTGGAAGGCCGAGCAACTCGGCGGTGGATACCGGGTGTCTCGCTGGATTGAGCAGACGGCGTTCGAAGGGGCGGATGCCGTTATTGCCGTTAGCGCGGGAATGCGCGCCGACATCCTGCGCAGCTATCCCGCCCTCGACCCCGACAGAGTCGCGGTGGTACACAACGGAATCGACCTCAACGATTGGACCCCCCGGCACGATCCCGACCTGCTTCGGCGACTAGGAATCGATCCAGACCGGCCCTCCGTGGTTTTTGTTGGCCGCATAACTCGGCAAAAGGGGTTGCCCTATCTGCTGCGGGCCGCCGAACATCTGCCCCAGGGCACGCAACTTGTGCTCTGCGCCGGTGCGCCGGACACACCGGAACTCCTCGCCGAGGTGAAGGATGCGGTCGAGCGCCTGGCCCAGACGCGCGGCAATGTCGTGTGGATCGAACGGCTGCTCAGCAGAACCGAACTAACGACCGTGCTCACGGCGGCGACCACCTTCGTGTGCCCTTCGATCTATGAACCGCTCGGCATCGTGAACCTTGAGGCCATGGCGTGCGGTGCACCTGTTGTCGGAACCGCAACAGGCGGCATCCCCGAGGTGATCGACGACGGAGTGACGGGAATGCTCGTTCCTCTCGACCAAAGGCAGGATGGCACTGGTACCCCTCTGGACCCCGACAGATTTGTCTCCGACCTCGCCGCCGCCCTCACCCAGATGGTGGAGAACCCTGAGCGCTCAGCAGAAATGGGTCGGGCAGGCCGCGAACGCGCCGAGCAGAGCTTCGGCTGGGACCGAATCGCCCAGAGGACCCAGGAGATCTACCAGAGCATCCTGCGCTAAGCGCTGTGTCACGCCGGCCGCACGGGTGACGGGCGATAAGCTTGGTCGTATGGCCAGCGTTCTCCAGCTTTCCGATGTCTCCGTCGTGCGCGACGGCACCACCATCCTCGACTCGATTGACTGGACGGTGGAAGACGACGAACGGTGGGTCATCCTCGGCCCTAACGGTGCGGGCAAGACCACGCTGCTTCAGCTGGCGTCAGCCCTCATCCACCCGACCTCGGGCGAGGCAACTCTGCTCGACTCGAAGCTCGGCAGCGTCGATGTGTTCGAGCTCCGACCGCGCATCGGCTTCGCATCCACGGCGATGGCCCGCCGTCTGCCGCGTAACGAGCGCGTGCTCGACGTTGTGATGACCGCGGCCTATTCGGTCACCGGTCGGTGGACCGAGTCGTACGCAGAAATCGACACTCGGCGCGCGGAGCGGGTGCTGTCAGAGTGGCGCCTCAGCCATCTGGCGGAACGCAAGTTCGGCGATTTGAGCGATGGCGAGCAGAAGCGAGTGCAGATTGCCCGCTCTGTTATGACAGACCCCGAACTTCTGCTGCTCGATGAGCCAGCAGCAAGTCTTGACCTCGGCTCGCGCGAGGAGCTTTTGCACCTGCTCAGCGGGTTCGCATCATCGCCAGAGGCTCCGGCCATCGTGATGGTCACTCATCACGTCGAAGAGATCCCCGTGGGATTCACTCACGCTCTTCTCCTCGCGGATGGCACGGTCAAGGCTGCTGGCCCGATTGACGAGGTGGTGACCTCCGAAACGCTCAGCGAAACGTTCGGTCTTGATCTCGACGTTCGCAACGAGTCCGGCCGCTTCACCGCGAGAGCTGCATAGTCTGATATCGTAGGTAGCTGGCTCCTGAGCCGCGATCTTCTATTTTTGCTTTCCCCTGTCCCACGACATCCATCCCAAGGAATTACCAATGAAGTCTGGCATTCACCCCGAGTACGCACCCATCGTCTTTCGTGACCTCGCGTCGGGCGCCACTTTTCTGACGCGCTCCACTGTCGGCAGCGACAAGACGATCGAGTGGGAAGACGGCAACACGTACCCCGTTATCGACGTTGAAATCTCCTCCGAGTCGCACCCGTTCTACACGGGCAAGCAGCGCATCATGGACTCCGCAGGACGCGTCGAGAAGTTCAAGAACCGTTACAAGGGCTTCGGCTCCTAAGCATTGGCTGCCGGCCTAGCCGGCACCGCAAAAGGGGCGGATGACTTCGGTCATCCGCCCTTTTGCACGCCCGAAAGTGGCAGCCTACCGTTGTGGCCAGAGAGTTGATGCGCTGAACGAGGCGTCCTTGGTGCGACGCATGTAATCCTGAAAGCTCTCAGCCTGGCTCGCGAACCAGGCAATCTGAGCCTCATGGAGAGCCTCGGCGGAGTGGGGGAGTTCCTCCGGATAGCGACGCAGGATCGCCTGGGCCACCCGCCCCGCAGCGATCGCATCCGCAGCAGCGTCGTGAGCCTCCGTGAGAGAAACGCCATAGTGACCCGCAGAGACTTCTAGGGTTCGCTTGCCCCGGCGGTAGCGATCGACCGCCTTGTCGATCACCAGCGGATCGATTATGGGGGTGGGGTTCTCGAGCGGTGCGATGCCATAGCGTCGGCACTCGCGTTCGAGCAGCGACAGATCGTAGGGGGCGTTGAAAATCGTCACGGGAATCTGGCGCAACAGCAGCCCGCGAAGTGTCGCTACGATCTCCGCGACGACCTCGGCAGCTGGCCTGCCCTCTGCGCGAGCACGTTCCGTCGTGATGCCATGGACAGCAGTGGCGCCCGCGGGGATCTCGACCCCGGGATCCGCGAGCCAAGCGTGATGCTCGAGGCTCGCCCCCTCGTCGTTAATGACCCCGACATGGGCAGAGACGATGCGGCTCGTCTCGATATCGACTCCGGTCGTCTCAAGGTCGAAGACCCCGAGCATGTCACCCCAAGATTTCTTCACACTGCAACTCTAGGGGCGGCCTACGACACCGTCCGTGAGGCTAGGCCGGGTACTCGACGTGCAGCCAGTAGAACGCCTGCGTGCCGAGAGTCAGGGTGAGCGAGCCGTCATCGTTCACCGTGGGGAACTCAGAACCGCCGAACAGATCCACAAGCTTTGCACCCGCCAACTGTTCCGCCGTGATCGTGACCGAGACGGGGTTGTGGGAGAAGCTGAAGACACAGAGAACGTCTTCTGCTGCATCGCCAAACTGCGTCCCCGAGCCGGGATACGACCGCACGAAGGCAAGAACCGACTCGTGGTTAGTGTCGACAACCTGCAGGCTGCCGAGGCCGAAAACCGGATGCGCCTTGCGCACATGGATGACGTTGCGCACCCAGTGCAGCAGCGACCTCGATTGAGCGAGCTGTGACTCAACGTTGGTCTGCGAGTAGTGATAAACGAGCGACTGCACCACGGGCAAATAGAGCTTGCCGGGGTCGGCCGAGGAGAAGCCCGCATTGCGGTCGGGGGTCCACTGCATCGGCGTGCGGGACGCATCCCGGTCTGGCAACCAGATGTTGTCGCCCATGCCTATCTCGTCCCCGTAATAGATGAAGGGGCTCCCGGGGAGCGAAAAGAGCAGGGCGTGAGCGAGCTCAAGCTCATCGCGCGAGTTA